>DASXAW010000047.1:0-25329 GCA_036406535.1 Gaiella sp. | reverse complement strand
ACAGGTCGATGTCCTCGACGTAGTGGCGGTATCCCTCGTCCCAGCCGGCGAGCTCGTCGAGCATCTCGCGGCGCATGAGCAGGAACGCCCCGAGGAGCCAATCGGCCTCGAGCGGCCGGTCGACGTCCTCGTCGAGATGGTAGTGCTCGCGCTGGCGCTCGAGCGGCGGGTGGAGCCGCCGGAGCGGCGTCCGCCGGACGAGCGTGCCGCGGACGGTGGGGAAGCTTCTCCGCGTCGGCTGCCACGAGCCGTCCGGCCAGGCGGTGCGTGGGCCCGCGATCCCGCAGCGCGGGCGAGTCGCCGCGAACGCGTGGAGGGCGGCCACGGCGTCCGGCTCCGGAACGACGTCCGGGTTCGAGAAGAGCACCCACGTGCCCGCGGTCGCAGCGACTCCGAGGTTCACGTTCTCGGCGAGCCTCCGCGGTACGGCGTTCTCGACGACGCGCGCCCCTGGTGGTAGCTCCGCCGGTAGCGAGCCGGGCCGGTTCGCGACGACGACGAGCTCGTCGACCTGGGGCGCCAGCACCGGGAGAAGCGTGCCGAGCTCCTCGGCGTGCCCGTGCGAGATCACGACCGCCGAGACGTCCGTCATCGCGCGAGCGCCTCGAGGTAGACGCGCACCGTCGCCTCGGCCGTTCGCTCCCAGGAGAACGAACGTACGCGCGCCAGCCCCGCGGCGCGCAGCCGCTCCGGCTCGGAGACGGCCTGCCGGATCCCGTCGGCCAGGCGGGGCTCGTCGACGACGACCGCGGCGTCGCCGGCGACCTCGACGAGCGCCGTGTCCGGAACCGCGACGACGGGCGTTCCCGAGGCCATCGCCTCGACGACCGGCAGCCCGAACCCCTCGAAGCGCGACGACTGGACGAGGCAGGCGGCGCCCCGGTAGAGCTCCGCAAGACGCGCGGTCGAGACGTAGCCCTCGAGCCGCGCCCCACCCTCGCGGAGCTCGGCGGCGACACGCTCGTCCTTCACCGGCCCGACGACGACGAGCTCGAGCCCCGCCTCGCGCGCCGCGGAGAGCGCGGCGAGCTGGTTCTTCCTCGGCTGGATCGCGCCCACCGCGAGCGCGTACGGCCCAAGCTGCAACTTGTAACTTGCGCCGTCGGGCCCGAACGCGGGGTCGACGCCGTTGGGCGTCGCGACGACCCGCTCTGGCGGGATGCCATAGCGATCGACGATGTCGCGCTTCGTTCGCTCGGAGACCGTCAGCACACGTGCGGCGCCGCGCGCCGCCCGCGGCGCGACGCGGCGGAAGATCCAGCGGTCGCGGCGGCTCATCAGCCGCGCATCCTCGTCCTCGAAGGAGAGGTCGTGGATCGTGACGACCGCCGGGCACGGGGAGCGGACGGGCAGCGCGTACTGGGTGTGCACGAGGTCGGCGCCGAGCCGGCGGAGCGTGCGTGGGAGCGCCCACGCCATCCTCAGCTCCTGGACGCGTGCGGGCAGGGCGACGGGCTCGACCCCATCCGGCACGAGCTCGGGGTGCCGGGTGACCGCGGCGATGCGGATCTCGGCGGCCGCCGCAGGGCCGGGGAGCGTGCGCAGCAGGTTCCGGACGTAGCTCTCGTCGCCCGTCCGATGGCGGCCGAGCACGTCGGCGTCGACGACGACGAGCGTCATGCGAGGTCCCGCCAGAGTGCCTCGACGAGGTCGGCGGAGCGCTCCCACGTGAAGGACGCCGCCCGGTCGCGGCCCGCCGCGACGAGCTCCGCGCGCCGCGTGTGTGCCTCCTCGATCCCCGCGGCGATCACCGCCGGGTCGCGCGGATCGACGAGCACCGCCGCCCCGCCCGCCACCTCTTCGGTCGCGCCGCCGCCGCTCGTGACCACTGGGGTGCCGCACGCCATCGCCTCGAGCACCGGGAGCCCGAACCCCTCGTACAGCGACGGGTAGACGAGACACCGTGCGCCGCGCAGGAGCGCCGCGAGCTCTTCGTCGCTCGGCTCGCCGACCCATCCGTCGGCCTGGACGCCGCCCCAGCCGACCGCCCCGGCGACGCGCAGCTCGACTCCGGCGAGCCGCGCCGCCTCTACGGCAGCCTCCAGGTTCTTCCGCGGCTCGAGCGTGCCGACGGCGAGCACGTAGTCGCCCTCCGCCCGCTCGCCGGCCGGCGTGAACACCGGGTCGACGGCGTTCGGCACGATCCTGATCCGGTCCGCGGGGACCTCGAGCAGCTCGACGAGCTCGTCCCGGGTGAAGGCGGACACGCAGACGACCGCGTCGGCAGCCGACACACCCGCCCGCAGCGCGCGCGTTCCCGTCGCGCGATGCCAGCGCGGAAACGCCTCGGGGCGACGAAGGAGCGCGAGGTCGTGCACCGTCACGACGAGAGGAGCGCGCGGCCGGAGCGGCGCGCGAAACGTCGTGCAATGGAGGACCTCGAGCCCGGCCGACGCACGACCGAGCCGGAGTGGGTACCAGAGGGCGTCGCGCCGCACGGTCGCCAGCCGGCCGGATCCCCCCGCCGAGAGGGAGACGAGGTCGAGGCCCGGCCTGCCGCGGAGCGCACCGAGCAGACCCTCGACGTGGCGTGCCGTCCCGGCGCGGGTGAGCACGAGCGGCGAGGTGTCGATCCCGACCTTCAGCTCGTGGTGATTCAACACGAGCTCACGACGCGGCCCGCCGGATTGCCTCCCGCGGCTCCGGATACCGAAGCAGCGCGATCGCGGCGTCCCGCTCGAGCCAACGCGCGGCCACGTGCTCCTCGTCGAGGGCCGGCTCCCAGCCCGCCGGCGCGCCCGCGACGAACGGCCAGACCGTGATCCGCTCCGTGCCCGCCGGAAAGCGCGCTCGCACGGGCTCGGGGTCGCCGGCGAGGTCGTACGAGAGCGAGTCTCCGAGCGGGCGCGGGTCGGCGACGAGGCCGGTCTCCTCCTCGAGCTCGCGGGCGGCGGCCGCCGCCGGCTCCTCGCCCCACTCGACTCCTCCGGCGACGAGATGCCAGTAGCCGAGCTTCTCGGCGGAGCGGAGGAGGACGAGGTACTCGGGACCGCCCTCCGCGGGCCGGCGAACGACGATCGCGACCTCCTCCGGGCGCCGGTCGCCCATCAGGCGCGCTCCTCGAGGGCCGCGAGCATCGTGCTCCCCGTCTCGCGCCACGAGAACCGCGCGGCATGCGCGAGACCGAGCCGCGCGAGCTCGTCGCGTCGCGCGAGCGCCTCGCCGATCCCGGCGGCGATTGCCTCGGGGTCGAGCGGGTCGACGCGCACCGCCGCGTCGCCGCAGGCCTCGTCGAGCGACGGATGTGCGGAGGCGACGACCGGCGTCCCGCAGGCCATCGCCTCGATCACCGGCATCCCGAACCCCTCGTAGAGGGAGGGGTAGACGAGCGCCGCGGCGCCGCGATACAGGCTTCCGAGGTCATCGTCCGGCACGTATCCGAGCCGCCGGATCCGCGGATCGGCGAGGTCCGGGCGGTCGCCCCAACCCTCGCCGCCGACGAGGGTGAGCCCGAGCTCGCCGTCGAGCAGCCGCCACGCCTCGACGAGCCGCGCGAGGTTCTTGCGGGGCTCGATCGTGCCGAGCCCGAGGATCGCGCGCCCGCCGAGATGCGCCGACGAGCCCTCGGGCGTCAGGCCGGGGTCGAGACCGGGCGGCGCATGCACGATCCGGTCCTGGTCGATCCCGAGCGTCTCGCGCAGGTCGGCCGCCGTGAAGCGCGAGTTCGCGAAGACGACGTCGCAGGTGGCCGCGGCGTTCCGCGCCTTGTGGGTGTGCATCGAGATGGTGCGGGCGGTGCACCACTCGGGGTGGTGGAAGGGGACGAGATCGTGGAACACCGTTGCCCGGATCCCACCGCGCTGTCCCGGATACATCCACTCGGTGAACAGGAAGGCATCGAGCCGCCCCGCAAACCGTTCGACCGAGGGATGTCCGAGGCGGCTCCACCCGGTCCGCAGCGCATGCGACGCAGGCAGGGGAATCAGCTTCCGTTCCGCCTGAATCCCGTCGAGCGCCGCTCGAATCCTCGCCGGGCCGCGCAGGCTCGTCGGTGCGAAGGCGACGAGCTCGTGGCGACCTGCAGCAGCCTCGTTCATCCCGGCGAGCGAGCCTCGGATGTAGTTCCCGATCCCCGTGCGGGGATGCGAGAGAGGCGAGACGTCGACGACGATCCTCATGCCGGACGGTGGTAGACGAAAGAGTCGAAGTGGACGCCGAGCGGGCGCGTGTCGGTGCTTCCCGCAATGCGATTCGCGGGGATCCGGGTCGGGGTCACGAGGAAGTCCACCGCGCAGGTTCCGTCGACAGAGGTGAGCGGCACGCGCAGGCGCACGACGCCTGTCGGCGGGACCGAGATCCTCGCCACGGGGCGCCCGCGGACGGAAGCGAGCACGTCCGTGAGCTCGCCGCCGACGAGGTTCGGGTCGGAGTGGAGCCCGACGTCCAGCTCGCCCCCGCTGCAGTGGCGCCGTGTCCACCGGACGTTCCGCCCGGACCACGTGTCGTTCGGGTAGATGCCGGTGAGCGACGTCGTCGACGAGAGCGGTCCCTCGAGACGCCAGAGCGTGATCCCGAGCGGGAGATCGGCGGCGACGATCTCCCCGTCGGGGCTGATCGACCCGTCGAGCAGCGCATAGGGAGCGTCGACCGCCTTGCCGTCCGCGGTGTGCAGTGTCCCGTCCGGGCCCGGCCTGACGGCGGTCTCGCCGATCCCGCCGGGTGTCGGCGCAACGGTGTAGTAGACGTCGCCCACCGCCCGGTTGAAGAACTCGTTCTGGTTGACCGTGAACCGGTCGGCGCGCCCGGTCCAGAGGACGGCGACGGAGCCCTCGCCCTCGACCTGCCGGTCGATCCAGTCGCGGTCGACGCCACGGATTCCTGTGTACAGCGCGCCGCGCCCGGCCACCAGGACGCCGTGCGGCCCCGCCCAGACCGGTTGCGAGAAGACCACGAAGAGCACGAGCAGGACGAGCGGCACGGCGACCGCCTTCCGCGCGGGGACGAAGACCACGACGGCCAGGAACGCGAGGGCTCCGACCAGCACCGTGAGTCGGTACGAGCCGCCGAGCAGGTACTCGTTGACCGTCCACAGCGGGATCAGCGAGAACGTGTCGGACTTCGCCGGCTCGCCGACGAAGCGGTCGTAGGGGAACGCGGTGACGAGCCCGACCGCGATGACCGCGCCGACGGCGAGCGCCAGGACGGGTCGCGGCGCCCCGAGCTCGACCCAGGCGAGCAGCACGATCACGAGGAGTGGGGCGAGGAAGAAGAGGTACCGGTCCTGGACGCGGTCCGAGGCGAATCGGGAGGCGAACGCGGCGACGACGAGTGTGGATGTCGCCACGAGCGACAGCGTCGCCGCGAGATGCGCCTGGAGCTCATGCGTGAGCCGACGCGCTCGGAAGAGCAGCACGACGAGCGCTACGACCGGGACGACGCAGACGTAGAGCGTGACGACCTCCAGGTGCCAGAGCCAGAACCGCAGCACCTGCCCGACGTCGTAGCCCCCTTCCCCGACCACGCTGTACGCCCCGAGCAGGTCGGAGATCGAGCCGCCCCTGAGCAGCTGACCGCCGAGCACGAGCAAGACGATCGCCATGGCCGCGCCGACGAACGGGAGGAAGGGACGGAGCACCCGTGCGTCCCAGCGCATCAGCGCGAGCACGAACGGCGCGAGGACGGCCGCCGCGACGAAGCCGAGCGCCTGCGAGCGCGTCGCGATCGCTGCGACGAGCACGACCGCGAGGAGCGCGACGCGCACGAGGGACGGCCGCTCGAGCACGAGCACGAGCACCCAGGCGAAGAGCAGCGCCACCGGGTAGAAGAGGTTCTCGGTGACGATCGTGGCCGTGTACGCCATCGACGGCAGGACGAGCGCAAGGGCAGCCGCCAGCAGCGCCGGCCAACGCCCGACCACGCGCCGGGCGAGGAGCCACGCCGGGACGGCGGCGAGCGACATCGCGACGGCGTTCGTCGCCTTCGCCGCCGCGTACGCGTCCGGCAGCGCGTCGAACACCCGGTACGCGGGGGCGATGAGCGCCGGGTAGAGGATGCTGTACCCGTGCACCGGGACGCCGCGGATGGCGAACGAGCCGGTGTCGGCGAGGCTCTTCGCGAGCTCGGAGTAGATGAGCTCGTCGACGAAGATGTACGGCCCGGGCATCTCGTGGACGAGCCACAGCCGGACGAGCACGGAGACGACCACGATCCCCGTGAGCCAGGCGACGTCCGGGGTCCGGGCCGCCCGCTCGCGCAGCGACCTACCCACCGAGGTGATCGAGCTCGGAGAGCCGCCGAGCGATCTCCGACGCCTCGGGAGTGCCCGGCGCGACCCCGACCGACGCTGCAGCGTCGGTCACCTCGCGCAGCACCTCGGCGTCCACGGCCCGCCCGCCCGCGATGCGCTCGAACGCCGCTGCCTGGAGCTCCGCCACCCGGGAGAGGTCGTGCGTCGTCTGCGCGAGCCCCCGCGACGCCTTCCCCATCGCAGACCGCACGTCCGCCCGTTCGGCGAGGAGCCGGAGCGCCGCTTCGAGCTCGGTGGACTCCCCCTCTCCGACGGTGACCCTCAGCGCGACGGTGCCGGGCAGCTCGGCGAACCAACCCACCTTCGAGACGACGAGCGGCTTGCCGAGGACGAGCGCGCGGATCGCCGTACCCGACGTCTCTCCCATCGTCGGCGAGCGCAGGCTGACGTGGATGTCGCATGCGCTCATCAGCGCCCAGAGCCGGCGCTCGTCGACATGGCCCTCGCGCACGATCCCGGCGTCGTCGAGGCCGAGCCGCTGCAGCCGGCGCTCGAGGTCGAAGCCGGGCGACGTCGCGCCGACGAGCAGCAGCCGCGCCCCGGGATGCGTGGAACGGAGCCGCGCGAACGCCTCGAGCAGCTGCGGCACCCGCTTGCTCTGGTTGACGTTCCCGAAGGCGCCGATCAGCGGCTCGCCCGCGATCTCCGCAGGCCCGACATGCGGGTCCGGCCAGGCCGGGTGCGGCACGACCGCTACCGGGCCCTCGTAGCCGGCGTTGCGAACGTGCCCCTCGACGTAGCGCGAGTGGACGACCACGCCGGTCGCGCGCGCGAGCACCTCGCCGGCGAGCGGGAAGTCCTCGGGCCTCGCCTCCCACAGCGGTGGAATCCGCTTGTCGAGCACCCCGTGGCCGAGGAGCCGCCCGACGACGCCGTGCTCCCGCTCCATCGCGTCGAGGTACCCGTGCCCGTCGCGGCGTCCGATCGTGACGCCGGCGACCAGATGGTGCAGTACGAAGTCGTGGAGCACGACGATGCCGGGGGCTCGGCGCAGCGCGTCGAGGATCCAGCCGTGCGCGTCGGGGTTGTTGCCGATGTGGTAGACGGCGACGTCGACGCCGCGCGGCGGGCGCTTCGCCCCACGCTTGACGACGGTCAGGTCGACGTGCCGACGCAGCGCCGGGAGGAGCAGGGCAGAGTAGTCCGCGATCCCCGACGACTCCGGCGGCATCGGCGAGAAGTACGCGATCCTCACGACAGGAGCCTCGTGATCGCGCGATCCCAGGTCACCTCGTCGGCGAGCGCCTTGCCGGCCCGACCGAGAGCCGCGGCCTCGGACTCGTGCTCGCGGAGCCAGCTGGCGGCCTTACCGATCTCCGCAGGCTCCGGGGCGACGACGAGCCCCGTCTCCCGGTCGTGGACGATGTCGAGCGGGCCGCCGGCGTCGGTCGTCGTGATCACCGGCTTGCCGGAGAGGAACGCCTCGTACGGCCCCATGCCGAAGTCCTCGTCGACCGGCGCGTAGAAGACGGCGGTGCACGTCGCATACAGCTCCGCGAGCCGCTCTCGCGACACCCGGCCCTCGAACCGCACGCGCCCGTCGAGACCGCGGGCGCGCGCGACCTCCTCGAGCCGGTCGCGGTCCGGCCCGTCCGAGACGATCACGACGTCGAAGCCCTGCTCGAGCGCCGCCGCGTCGAGGAGGAGGTCGATCCGCTTCGCGAGGTCGAGCCGGCTGGCGGAGAGGACGAAGCCCTCGGCCGGCGCGGTGCGGTAGGGCAGCGCCTGGGGCGGATGCGGCAGCACCTCGGCGTCGAGGCCGGTCGAGCGCGCGAGCCGCCCTGCCACGTTGGCGGACGTGGCGAAGAGGCGGGTCGCCTCGCCGAGCGCGAGGCGGTCGAGGTCCTGGACCCGGCGCCTGAGCGCGCGGTCGTCCGGCGACGGCCCGAACTGCCCCAGCTCGGTGCCGTCCAGCTCGTACGCCTGCCTGAACTGGTGGACGAGCCAGACACGCTTCTCGCGATGGCGGACGACGTAGGAGGGGAACTTCGTCGCGACGACGACGTCGATCGTCCGGCCGTCGGCCTCCTCGAGGTCGAGCATCCGCCAGAGGAACGCCTGCGTCAGGACCCGGGCGCCGGGATACCACTTGAACGGCACCGACACGAGATCCGCCTCGTGGCCCCGCGCCCGCAGCTCGGCGACGAGCTCGTCCGTGAAGATCTCGACGCCGCCGCGCGCGAACGGCACCTGCGGGCGCAGAACCGCGATCCGCACGCGGCTCTCTAGTGCTTCTCCGCCTGGCGGAGAAGCACCAGCTCCGCTTCGAGCGACGCGACCCGCTGCTCGAGGTCGTCCACGAGCCGCAGCGCAGCGGCGTTGAACGACCGCTGGTCGTAGGCGAGGGGCTCGACGTACCAGCGCATCAGCTTCCGCAACACGGCCTTGAGCGGCGTGCCGAGCCCGCCGCGGAGCCCCGGACGGAGACGCAGCGAGCGGTCGGCGGAGACGGGCCAGAGCCGCTCGGCCTCGGCGCGCGCCGCCAGCCGGTCGCTCTCGCCGTGGTCGCCGCCTGCTCCGGGGTCTGCGCCCGAGCGACGGATCTCGTCGCGCAGCGCCGTGAAGAGCGCCTCGACGTCGACATCCTCCGCCGACGGAAACCCGTTGTCCGTCGCCTCGTCCGGCACCGCGCCATAGTAGTCCGCGAAGCGGAAATCCGCGGGAGCGGATTCCCGCCGCGGGATCCCCGCCCAGAGGGCGGGGCACATCCCTGAAGGCGTCCGCGTTCGCGGCCGCAACTGCTCCGCAGTGACGATTTGGCCGCCGCGAGCGATTCGACCGCCGTCGGGCGAACGACCCCGTACGATCGCGCGATGCGCGTGGGCCTCTCGCTCCTCACGCTCGTCCCGGGCATCTCGGGCGGGTCGGAGACGTACGCACGGGAGCTGTGCCGTGCGCTCGCCCGCGTCGGGCAGCACCAGTACGAGGTGCTCGCGCCGACGCTCGCCCCGGAGGCCGGCGGCGGGCTCGAGACCGTGGTCGCGACCGGCTATCCGGCCTCCACGACGATCCCGGGGCGGCTCCGCGCGATGGCCGGCGCGTCGACGCGGCCGGGGGCGCTCGCCGGCCGGCTCGCCGGGGCCGACGTCGTGCACTACCCGCTCACGGTCCCGGTCCCGCCCGTCGAGCGGCCGACGATCCTCACGCTACTGGACGTCCAGCATCTCGACCTCCCCGAGCTCTTTCCCCGCGGAGAGCGGCTCTTCCGGCGGCTCGCCTACGACCGTGCCGCACGCAAGGCGGACCGCCTCGTCGTGATCAGCGAGTGGACCCGCGGACGGGTGGTCGAGCGACTGGCGCTCGACCCCGAGCGCGTGCACGCGATCCACCTCGCAGTCGACCACGAGCACTTCTCGCCCGACCCGGGCGTCGAGCGCGAGCCATTCCTGCTCTACCCCGCGCGGCCCTGGCCGCACAAGAACCATGCGCGCCTCTTCGACGCGTTCGCCCGGTTGCGGGTGTCCCGCCCCGAGCTTCGCCTCGTGCTCACCGGCGTCGGCCACGACGCGGCCCGTCTGCCGGCGGGCGTCGAGACGCTCGGTGGCGTGCCGACGGGCGAGCTCGTCTCCCTCTACCGACGCGCCGCCGCGGTCGTCTTCCCGTCGCTCTACGAGGGCTTCGGGCTACCGCCGCTCGAGGCGCTGGCGTGCGGCTGCCCGGTCGCCTCGTCGAGCGCGGGCTCCCTGCCGGAGGTGCTGGGCGACGCTGCGGTGCTGTTCGACCCGGAGAACGCGGACGCCATCGCAGCTGCGACGTCGGAGGCGCTCGAGCGCGCCTCCGACCTCAGCATGCGAGGGCCTGCGCGTGCGGCCGCGTTCACCTGGGAGGCGACGGCACGCTCGCACGACGAGGTCTACGCGCTCGCGCGCTCGGCCTGAAGGCGCTCGAGGTCGGCGGCGACCAGCAGGCCGACGAGCTCGTCGAACCCGACCGCGGGCTCCCAGCCGAGCACCCGGCGCGCCTTCGAGGCGTCGCCGACGAGGTCGTGCAGCTCGACGGGTCCGCGGTAGAGCGAGGGGTCGGAGCGAACGTGGTCGCGCCAGTCCAGCCCCACCGCCGCGAAAGCGCGCTCGACGAGCTCCGCGACGGAATGCGACACACCCGTTGCGACCACGTAGTCGCCGGGCTCCGTGTGCTGGAGCATCAGCCACATCGCACGCACGTAGTCGCCGGCGTAGCCCCAGTCGCGCCGCGCGGTGAGGTCGCCGAGCACGAGCTCGTGCTCGAGCCCGAGCGAGATCGCCGCGGCGGCCCGCGCGACCTTCCGCGGCAGGAAGTGGACGGGGCGAAGCGGCGACTCGTGGTTGTAGAGGATCCCGCACGCGGTGAACATCCCGTAGCGCTTGCGATAGCTGGCGGCGATGAAATGCGCGTAGGCCTTGGCGACGCCGTACGGCGTGAGCGGGCTCGGCGCGGTCTCCTCTGTCTGCGGGGTCTCCCGGGGCTCGCCGAAGATCTCGCTGGACGACGCCTGGTAGAAGCGGATCGTGGGGTCGACCTCGCGGATCGCCTCGAGCATCGAGGTCGCGCCCACGGCGGCGAACTCGGCGGTGAGGATCGGCTCCTCCCACGAGCGGGGCACGAACGACGGCGCGGCGAGGTTGTAGACCTCCGTGGGGCGCGTCGCCCGCAGGGCCTCGACGAGCGACGGCTGGCGGAGGAGGTCGGCGCGGGCGAGCTCGATCCGGGAGATCAGGTCGCCGAGGCTGTCGGCGTACGCCTCGGGCTCGCGGCGGACGACGCCGACGACCTCGTAGCCCTCGTCGAGCAGGAGCCGCGCGAGCAGGGACCCGTCCTGGCCGCCGACACCGGTGACCAGCGCGCGCCGCGCGCGCACGGGAGAATCACCCGGGTGCGGCACGCGCAGGAGTCTACGCGGTGAGGGTCGCGGTCACGCTCGAGCAGTGCTGGCACGCCGTGCCCGGCGGCACGGCGGTCGCCGCCCTCGAGCTCGCCCGAGCCCTCGACGCCCGCCGCGAGGTCGAGCTCGTCGGCGTGGCGGCGCGCCATCGCACGGATCCGCCGGACCCGTGGCGGGCCCCGATCCGCGTGGCGCAGCTCCCCTTGCCGCGGCTCGCGCTCTACGAGGCCTGGCACCGGCTCCGCCGGCCGTCGGTCGAGCGTGCGACGGGACCGGTCGACGTCGTCCACGCCACGGGCATCGCGATGCCTCCCCCGACGCGGCCGATCGTCGCGACCGTCCACGACCTCTCGTACCTCGACTTCCCGGAGATGTTCTCCAAGGCCGGCCTCCGGTTCTTCCGGCGCGCGCTGGAGCTCACCAGGGCCGACGCCCGGCTCGTGCTCTGCTCTTCGCTCGCCACCCTCGACCGGTGCCGGAGGGCCGGCTTCGACGAGGCCCGGCTGCGCCACGTGCCGCTCGGCGTCCGGGTGGCGCCCGTGAGCGACGAGCGCGTCGCGGAGGTGCGTGCGCGTTTCGGTCTCGAAGGCGCATACGTCCTGTGGACGGGCACCGTCGAGCCCCGCAAGAACCTCCCCCGGCTCCTGCGCGCGTTTGCCCGGGTGGAGCCGGCCGTCGGCCTCGCCCTGGTCGGTCCGCCCGGCTGGAACGAGGATCTCGAGCGCGTCCTCGACTCGCTCCCGGGATCCGTCCGGCCGCGCGTCCACCGGCTCGGCTGGGTCGCGCGGGACGATCTCGCGGCGCTCTACGCGGGCGCAGCGGTCTTCTGCTTCCCCAGCCTGCTGGAAGGATTCGGCTTCCCGGTGGTCGAGGCGATGGCACACGGGACGCCGGTGGTCACGTCGACGGGCACGTCGACGGAGGAGCTCGTCGCCGACGACGCGGGCGTCGCGGTCGCCCCGACCGACGTCGACGCGATCGCGGACGCGATCTCGCGCGTGCTGACCGACGAGGCGCTCGCGGCGCGACTGGCCGCCGCCGGACGTGTCCGCGCCGGCGAGTACACGTGGGACCGGAGCGCCGCGCTCGTGGAGCAGGCGTACGCCGACGCGGCCGGCTGAGCGCTCAGACCTCGACGAGCGGCAGGTGCGCGATCTGGCCGAACTGGTCCTCGACCGAGAGGTGCGCTCGCTCGTAGAGCGGCGCGAACGCATCGGCCGGACTGACCGCCTCGACCGAGCCCGCCGCCGCCTCGGCGTCGACGAGGAACGCGTTCGTGCCGCGCGAGTCGCAGCCGGCGAGCACGTAGCCCTTGCGCTCGCCGAGGCGGGCGAGCGCGGTCAGCGAGGCCCCGTGGTAGAAGCCGGACGCGTGCGCGCGGTACCGGTCGAAGCCGCGCGTGTACGGGATGGTGACCGAGCGCTCCGGGCCGAAGGTGGCGTTGTACTCGACGACGATCAGCCTCGGACGCACCGCCTCGAGCGCGTCGAGCACCCAGTAGTCGTTCCCGTCGATGTCGAGCGACAGCACGTCGAACACGGGCGAGACGTGCCGTGAGAGGAGCGCGCCGACCGTGTCCGGCTCGACGGCGGTGTGGTCGACGTGGACGCGACCGGCGGCGCGCTTCGCGTAGAAGGAGGCCGCCGCGCGCGCGTCGTCCGCGTCGGCCTCGAGCAGATGGGCTGACCAGCCGAAGGTGAGGACGAGGTTCGCGGCGCAGCACTCGGTCCCGTCCCCGATCCCGAACTCGACGACCTCCCGGGTGGTCGGGCCGATCCGCGCGAGGAGGTACGCGAGGATCCCGTCCTCGCCGTTCTGGGAGTGGACGCGGACCTCGGCCGCGCGGAGCGCCTCCACGGCGGTCGCCGGGGCGGCAAGCGTGGGATACGCCGAGCGGAGGATCGCCGCTCCCTGCCATTCGCGGTCGACGTCGATCTCGCGGAGCTGGTGCAGCCACGTCCACCACCACTCCGGCAGCACGCCGCCGAGCCGGTCGCGCATGCCGCGCGGAACCCGCGTCCAGAGCCCCATGCGGCGAGTCTACGGGGGTGCCTCTTCAGGTGATGCTGCCTCGCTCCTCGAGCGTGAGGAGCAGGACGCAGGGAGACGCATGGCGCCGCTCATCACGCGCGACGGACTGGATCGCATTGCCTGAAGAGGCACCGACTCAGCGAAGCGCTCGGAGGTACGCCCAGGAGCGCACGAGGCCGGGTGGGCGGACTACGAGGACGGTTCCGACGTAGACGACGAGAGCGAGCGTCGCCGCCGCGGCCGGGCCGAGCAGCCAGGCGCACAGCGCGAAGCTCGCCGCCGCGGTGGCGCCGACGACGACCGTCGCGGTCAGCAGGTCGCCGACGGTCGCGCGGAGGGCGTCGAGGAGGAGCAGCATGCACGCGAGCGCGAACGCGGTCGACACCGCGAGCGCGATCGCGAGGCCCCACAGCCCGGCGACGGCCTGTCCCGCGAAGGCGATCGGCACGTGCGCGACGAGCACGGCCAGCGCGACGAGCGGGAGACGCCCGGCCCGCTGCGCGACGAAGACGAGCGGGAACGTGACCGAGAGCGCGACCGACACGACCATGTAGGGGGCGAACGCGACGACGAGCCGTCCGATCTGCGCCCCGACGCCGGAGCCGTACGACGAGCCGAGCACACGCTCGACGATCTCCGCGCCGGCGACCGCGAACACGCCCGCCGTCGCCGCGACGACGACGAGCGCGAGCCATGACGAGGCGTCGACGTGCCGCGCGACCCGGGCGGGGTCGAGACCGGCACGAGTCAGCGGCACCGACGTGACGAGACCGAGGGAGGAGGCGGTCACGCCCACGACTCCGGCCGCGATGAGGTACGCGTAGCCGAAGCTCGTCACTGCACCGACGCCCTCCCGCGCCGCGAGCGGCAGGCACACGAGGTAGACGCCCTGCAGGGCGAACGGGAGCGCCGCGCCGCCGAGCAGCTCGAGGAGCCGCGTCCACGTCCCGGAGAGATCCGCCCGCGCCGCGCCCGCCGGCATCGCCTCGGAGCGCGCCCGCCGCGCAAGCCACAGGGCGGGGAGCAGCGTCGCGATCGCTGCGTTGAGCGCCATCCCCCACGCGACCGCGCTCGTCCCGTCCTCGTCGATCCGCACGAGGATCAGGACGAGACCCACGACGCTGCCCGTCACGTAACCGACCGCCGCGACGACGTAGTCGTCGAGCGCGGCGAGCGCGCTCGCCAGCAACCCGGCGACGAACTGGCCGATCCCCGCCACGATCATCCACGGCAGGGCGTCGGCCGCGGCATCGAGCGCCTCCGTCGGGCCGGACCCGGTGAGGACGTCCGCGATCGGACGCGCGGCGACGATCCCGACGAGGAGCGCGGGCACCGCCACCGACGCCATCGCGACGGCGTACGCGACGGTCTCGGACGAGAGACGGCCGGCGTCCCGCGCGCGGGCGAGCCGCGGCAGCAGCGTGACCCGGAACGCGTTTGCGGCGAGCGCGAACACGATGAACACGCCGTAGGCCGCGAAGAAGCCATCGGTCTCCGCGGTGCGGCCGAGCTCACGCGCGATGATCACGCCGACCACCGCGGCAAGGCCGGTCTGCACCGCGATCGCGAAGGCGGTGACGGCCCCCGTGGTAAGGGAGCCCAAGCCGCTCTGCACGCTACGCTTCTCCACCGACGCGGAAGCGTAGAGCGAGCGTCACTCGACTCGATGGCGAACGACACGAACTGGAGCGAGAGCGACCTCGCGGACCTGCGGCGGGAGTTCGCGGACGTCTACGGCGGCCGGACCGTCCTCGTGACGGGCGCCGACGGCTTCATGGGCTCCCATCTCACGGACGCGCTCGTGGCGCTCGGCGCGAACGTGCACGCGTTCGTGCGCGCGACGTCGAGCGGCGCGCTCAACAACATCGCGCACCTGCGGAACGACCTGAAGGTGCATTTCGCCGATCTCACCGACCGCACCTCGATCGACTACCTCGTGCGGGAGCTGCGGGAGGCGCCCGACCGTCCGTACGTCTTCCACCTGGGCGCGCAGGCCCACGTCGGCGAGTCCTGGCACCGCCCGTACGAGACGGTGATGGCGAACACGATCGGCACGCTCAACCTGCTGCAGGCCGTGGTCGACTGGGGGCTCGAGCTCGAGAAGTTCGACACCGCGGGCACCTCGGAGGAGTACGGGAACGTCCGCGAGGACGTCGCCGACCACCACACGTTCGACGATGCGGGCGCGCTGATCCTCCACGAGCGCTCGCCGATCAACCCGAAGTCGATCTACGCGACGGCGAAGGTCGCCGCCGACTTCCTCACGATGAACTTCTACGACGCGTTCGGGCTGCCGGGCGTCGTGACGCGCATGTTCAACAACTACGGGCCGCGGCAGAACCCGCGCTACGTGACCGGAACCATCGTCACGCAGGCGCTCACCCGGCCCGAGGTGGAGCTCGGCGCGCTCGACCCGCTGCGCGACTTCTGCTTCTGCACCGACGGCGTTCGCGGCCACCTGACCGTCGCCGCGCGCGGGATTCCCGGCGACGTCTACGTCTACGGCCAGGGCGAGAACATCTCCATGGCCGACTGGGCCGACCTGATCATCCGGACGGGCGTGGAGCAGCGGCTCTGGCCGGACGACCGACACGTCGTGTCGGTCGACACCCGCAAACGGCCGGGCTCGAGCGACGTCGTGGCGCTGCGCGTCGGCCACGAGAAGCTGACGCGCGAGACCGGGTGGGAGCCGAAGGTGAGCTGGGAGGAAGGCGTTCTACGGACGATCCGCTGGTACGCCGAGCACCGCGACCGCTGGATCGGCCGCGTGGACTGGCTTCCGACAGGGACGCCACAGCTCGTCACCGGCCGGTGACCCGGATCCTCGTGACCGGCGGCGCCGGGTTCCTCGGCTCCCGGCTCGTCGAGCTGCTCTGCGGCGAGGGCCACGACGTCTCGATCTCGCGGCGCGCCGACTACGACCTCACGTCGATGGACGACACCTCCCGCCTGTTCCGGGACACGGCGCCGGAGCTCGTCTTCCACCTCGCGGCGGAGGTCGGCGGCATCGGGGCGAACCGCGCGAACCCCGGGCGGTACTGGTTCGCGAACCTGATGATGGGCGCCCACGTCCTCGAGCAGGCGCGGCTCAACGAGACGCCGAAGCTCGTCGTCGCAGGGACGATCTGCGCCTATCCGAAGGTCACGCCGGTCCCGTTCCACGAGGAGGATCTCTGGAACGGCTACCCGGAGGAGACGAACGCCCCGTACGGCGTCGCGAAGAAGTCGATCCTCGTCGGCGCTCAGTCGTACAGGCAGCAGTACGGGACGAACGCGATCTTCCTCCTGCCCGTCAACCTCTACGGGCCCGGCGACAACTTCGACCTCGAGACATCGCACGTGATCCCCGCCCTGATCCGGAAGATGGTCGAGGCCCACGAGCAGGGCGACGAGGAGATCGTGCTCTGGGGCGACGGAACACCGACGCGCGAGTTCCTCTACGTGGACGACTGTGCCCGCGGTCTGGTCCTCGCGGGCGAGCGCTACGACGGCGGCGACCCGGTCAACCTCGGCACCGGCGAGGAGATCGCGATCCGCGATCTCGCCGAGCTCATCCGCCAGGAGACCGGCTTCGCCGGGCAGATCCGCTGGGACGCGTCGAAGCCGAACGGCCAGCCGCGCAGGCGCCTCGACACGACGCGGGCGCACGAGCTCTTCGGCTTCGATGCCGAGGTGCCGCTCCGCGAGGGCATCGCGCGCACGGTCGCGTGGTACCGCGCGCAGGCGTGAACGGCGCGACCGTCGCCGCCCCACGGCCGTCGCGCGTCCTCGCGGCCCTCGGGCGCGCGAGCGACGCCGTCGTGCGGCACGTCGTCGTCGCGCTCGCCACGATCATCGCGTTCCAGATCCTCGCGACGATCGCGCTGTTCTTCTCCGTCCATCGCAACGGCTGGCTCACGTACCAGGGCGGCGACCAGATCTGGCTCGTGACGTCGGGCTGGCTTCTCGGCAAGGGCACGGTCAGCTACGCGCTGACGGGGCATGCCTGGCCGATGCTGCTCGCGCCGCTGACATGGATCACCGGCTCGAGCTCCGTCGAGCTGCTTCCGCTCACGACCGTCCTGCAGGTCGGGGTGCTCGCGCCGATCGCGACGCTCGCGGTGTACGACATCGGCGCGCGCCTCGCGGGGCGCCTCGCGGGGCTCTGGTGCGCGGCCGCCTTCGCGGTCGCGCCGTTCGTCGCGATCCCGTACTTCGTCCAGCGCTACCACGACTCGTGGGTCGACCAGTTCCTGCCGCAGGCGCTCGGCCTGACGCAGCAGGCGGACTTCCCGTCGGTCGTCGCGGTGCTCGTGTCGGTCGCGCTGACGGTGCGCGCCCTCCAGGCCGGCGCGCACCGCGAGGCCGTGCTCGCCGGGACCTTCGCCGGCCTCGCGCTCGCGTTGAAGCCGGCGAACGCGCTGTTCCTCGGCGGGCCGGCCCTCGCGTTCCTCCTCGCCCGCCGTTGGCGCGAGGCGCTCCTCTTCGCGGTCTCGCTCGCGCCCGCGCTCCTCGCGCTCACGCTGTGGAAGTGGCGCGGGCTCGGGGACGTGCCGCTCTTCGCGGACGGGCAGGTCCGGCTGGCAGCCGGGCTGGGCGACGACGTCGTCATGTCGCCGACGACCTGGTTCGAACGGACGATCCACCTGAACTTCGACACGTGGAAGGAGAACATGTCCGGCCTGCGGGAGTTCACCTGGAGCGCGCGGGTGCTCCAGTTCCTGCCGCTCGCCGGCGCGGTCGCGGTCGCGCGCCGCTCGGTGCCGGCTGCGGGGCTCTTTCTCGCGTGGCTCCTCGGATACGTCGTCGTGAAGGGCGCCGCCGACGTCGCCACCGTCGAGTCGGGAAGCTACTGGCGGCTGATCATGCCGGGCCTACCCGCCTTCGTGCTCCTCGCCGCGTCGGTGCCGCTGCTCGTCCCGACCTTCCTCGACCGCATGGGGCCGCGTCTCGCGCCGGTTCCGGGACGGCGGCCTGGGCTCCGGGCCACGATCGCGGTCGTCGCCTTTCTCGCCACCGTCCCGATCGTATGGCTGCTGGCGTCCGGCTCGTTCCACCTCCAGCGGCTGCCGGGCTCGTCGGGGGCGTACGTGATCCCGGAGCTCGTGGTGAGCGACATCGGCGTGCCGGCGGATCGCGACGTGATCGACCTCGACGTCCGCCGCGTGGGGAACGCCAACGAGCTCACCTGGACGGACTCGACGAAGCGCGCCCGGACGTTCTATCGCGTGTACCGGGCGTCGTCCGCCAGGGGCTTCTCCGAGATGGTGTGCGTGCCGCGCGGCGTCGACCGCTGCGACCTGCGCATGGAGACGCTCACGACCACTCGCGACCACCGTTTCGTCGACACGGACCCGCCGCCGGACGCGATCTACCGCGTCGGTGTGGCGGCGAACTGGCTCGACGACGAGGACCGCGGCGACGTGTTCGCGATCAGCCCGCCGGCTGTCCCGTAGCCGGCTCGCTGTGCTGCTCGCGATCCCGCTCGAGCGCGTCCACCCGCGCACGGAGCAGAGCCACCTCCTGGGCGAGGAGGACGTTGTCGTCGGTCAGCCGCGAGAGCACGGTGGAGTAGTGCAGGAGGACCGCGATCACGAACATGATCGCCGCCGCGAACAGGATCGCAGGCGGGTAGCCCGAGACGCCGAGCCAGCCGGCGATCGTGTTCAGCCCGCCGCGCCAGGCCGAGAGGACGAGCAGCACGAGTCCCGTGGCGAGCCACAGCAGCGCGTAGCGCTCCTTCAGGCGCCTGCCCCGGATCAGCTCCAGCACGATGAGGAGAAGGAGCACCGAGCCGATCGCGGCCGCGACGGAGATCCGAACGGGTGTCACCGGTTCGACTCCTCGGTGGGCACGGCCGAGCGGCGTGCGATGCCGACGAACAGCGCGAGCGTGACCTTGACCGCGTAGTAGAGCGAGCTGAGGAACGTGATCGAGGACGAGCCGGTCTCCCGCCTGCGCATCTCCACCGGGACCTCGAGCAGCCGCAGCCGGTGCTTGAGGAGCAGGACGGTCGCCTCGACCTCGGGGTAGTCGCTCGGGTAGTCGCGCGCGAACAGGGCGATCGCCGGGCGGTTGAGCGCCTGGAAGCCCGACGTCGTGTCCGTCACCTGCTGACGGGAGAGGAGCGACACGAGCTTCGCGAACCACGTGATACCGAGCCGCCGCCCGAGCGGCGGCCGGTAGCCGCCGTTCTCGTCCCGGAAGCGCGAGCCCGTGACGACGTCGGCCTCGCCGCGTTCGAGCGGCGCGAGCAGCTTCGGCAGCTCCGTCGCGTCGTGCTGCCCGTCGCCGTCGAGCCTGACGGCGACGTCGTAGTCCTGCTCGAGCGCGTAGCGGAAGCCCGTCTGCACCGCGGCGCCGATGCCGAGGTTGAAGGGCAGCCGCACCACGACCGCGCCGGCGGCGACGGCCGCGTCCGCGGTGCCGTCGCCCGACCCGTCGTCGACGACCACGACGTCGATGCCGGGGTCGAAGTCGTGGATCTCCGACACCACGGAGCCGATCGCCTGGGCCTCGTCGAACGCGGGCACGACGGCGACGATCCGGGAGCTCATACGGGAACCGCCGTCTCGAGCTCGAGCAGGCGCAGCATCCGGCGAGCGCGGTGCCCGTAGGTGTGCTCGTCCAGCACCCGCTCGCGCGCGCGGGCGCCCATCGCCGAGGCCTGGCCCGGGTCGTCGAGAAGCATGTGGTAGGTCTCGAGTGCCGAGTCCGCGTCGGCGACGACGAGCAGTTCCTCGCCCGGCTCGAACCACTTCTCGATGCCCTCGTGCGGGTTCGAGACGATCGCCGCCCCCGCGGCGGCGAGCTCGAACGGCCGGCACGTCGACGAGCCCTCGACGGTCGCGTGGGCGCGCCGCGTGAGGTTCAGATTGATCCGCGCGGCCGAGATCGCGCGCGCGAACACGTTGAACGGCACGTCCCCGACGACCCGCGCGCCGCCGATGTCTCCCTGGAAGTCACGCCCGCCGAGGGCGAAGTCGATGCGCGGGTCGCGCCGGCTCGGCTCGCCGACGAGCGCGGCCATCCATTCGCGCCGGAACTTGTCGCCGTAGCCGTAGAAGAAGACGTCGTGCTCCTTCTCGACCGGCAGCGGCCGGAAGAACTCGGGGTCGGCCGCCCACGGCACGCTCTCGGCGCGCCGGGCGCCGAGCTCGCGCAGGCGGTCGAGCCCGCCTTCGGAGTTCGAGAGGACGAGGTCGTACTCGGACGGATCGGCTCCGTGGTAGTAGTTGAACCCCGTGTCCATGCCGCCGAACTCGGGCAGGCTCATCGGCACGTCGCCGTCGTAGAACACCACCGGGATCCCGTGCCGCTCGCGGAGGTACGTGGGAATCCCGCGGAAGTGCGCCATCGGCACCGTGAACACGAGCATGGCGTCCGGTCGCTCGCGTTCGACGAGCCGGTCGAGGTGTCGCCGCCAGCGAGGCGTCACGACCTTCCAGATCGTCTCGCGCGTCAGCCTGTCGAACCTGCTGTCGTCCGGGCTCTCCTCCGCGCGGCGCAGATACCGGTCGCCCTTCAGGCGGGCGAGCCCGCCGCGCAGCGCCGCGTAGCCCTCCGCCTCGCGATAGGTCGGGTTCGGCGCGGTGCGCCACCACGGCGACTCGACCGGTCGTCCCCGATACGGCGTGACGACGAGATCGACGCCCTGCTCGTACAGCCCCTTCCAGAGCTGCCACCACGCCGGCGTGCAGCCGTAGCGGAAGTCGAGGTCGACCGCCGACGCGACGGCGAGAAGACGTGGCCCGCGCACGAGCGCTCAGTCTAGGGACGACGCCTGTCCGACCCCCGTCCGGACGCGGCTTCGGCCTCTCGACGTCGACCGCATGCTCGACGTCGCGCTGCAGACATCCGCCGGGTCAGGCGGCGAGCAGCCGACGCAGGACGTACGGGAGGATCCCGCCGTGGCGCAGGTATTCGCGCTCGCGCGGGGTGTCCAGCCGCAGGATCGCCCTGAACTCCTTGTCGTCCGCGCGCACGGTCACCTCGCGCGCCTCACCCTCGTCGAGCCCGGTGACCGAGTACGTCTCGCGCCCCGTGAGCCCGAGTGACTCCCGGTTCTCCCCCGGCATGAACTGGAGCGGGAGGATCCCCATCATCAGGAGGTTCGAGCGGTGGATCCGCTCGTAGCCCTCCGCGATCGCCGCGCGGACGCCGAGGAGGTTGGGCCCCTTCGCCGCCCAGTCGCGTGACGAGCCCGAGCCGTACTCCTTGCCCGCGAGGACGATCGTGGGCACGCCCTCGGCGAGGTACCGCTCGGCCGCCTCGAAGATCGACATCTCCTCCTCCGAGGGCAGGTGGACCGTCCACGTGCCCTCCGAGCCGGGCACGAGGAGGTTCCGCAGGCGGACGTTCGCGAACGTCCCGCGCACCATCACCTCGTGGTTGCCGCGGCGCGAGCCGTAGGAGTTGAACTGCTTCCGGTCGACGCCGTGGTCGACGAGGTAGCGGCCGGCCGGGCCGTCCGGCTTGATCGAGCCGGCGGGCGAGATGTGGTCGGTGGTGACGGAGTCGCCCAGCGAGACGAGGCAGCGAGCTCCGTGGACGTCGTCCACCGGGCCCAGCTCCATGGACATCCCGTCGAAGTAGGGCGGACGCCGGACGTACGTCGACTCGGGGCTCCAGTCGTAGCGGTCACCCTCGGGCACGGGCAGCTCGCGCCAGGCCGGATCGCCGGTGTAGACGTCGGCGTAGGTGCGCTCGAACATCTCCCGGCCGATCGAGCCCTCCACGGTCGTCCGCACCTCCTCGGGCGTCGGCCAGAGGTCGTGGAGGAAGACCGGGTCGCCGTTCGCGTCGTGGCCGACGGGCTCCGTCGAGAGGTCGAGATCCATCCGGCCTGCGAGCGCGTACGCGACGACGAGCGGCGGGCTCGCGAGGTAGTTCGCCTTCACCTCCGGGTGGATGCGCGCCTCGAAGTTGCGGTTGCCGGAGAGGACCGAGCAGGCGACGAGCTCGCCCTCGGCGATCGCCTTCGAGACGGGCTCGGGCAGCGGCCCCGAGTTCCCGATGCAGGTCGTGCAGCCGTACCCCACCGTGTGGAAGCCGAGACCCTCGAGGTAGGGCGTCAGCCCCGCGCGCTCGAGGTACTCGGTGACGACCTTCGACCCCGGCGCGAGGCTCGACTTCACCCAGGGGCGCCGATCCAGCCCGCGCTCGACGGCCTTCTTCGCGACGAGTCCCGCCGCGACCATCACCGACGGGTTCGAGGTGTTCGTGCACGAGGTGATCGCCGCGATCACGACCGTGCCGTGGTCGAGGTGGACGACCTCGCCGTCGAGCTCACAGGGAATTCCCTGTGTCCACGTGGGAACGGTCGCCACGGGCGTCGCCGCGACGCCCTCTCCGCCGGTCGGCGCGAGCGCGCCCGGGTCGGAGTGGGCGGGCGCGTCGCTGGCCGGGAACGACTCCGCGACTGCCTCGTCGACGGCGTTCCCGTAGTCGACCCCGAAGCTCGGCAGCGCCTCGAGAAACGCCTCCTTCGCCCGCGACAGCGCGATCCGGTCCTGCGGACGGCGCGGCCCGGCCAACGAGGGCTCGACGGTCGAGAGGTCGAGCTCGACCACCTGCGAGTACGTCGCGGGCTCGGAGGGGTCGTGCCAGAGGAGGTTCTCCTTGCAGTACGACTCGACGAGCGCGACCCGCGCCTCGTCGCGGCTGGTGAGCCGGAGGTAGCGGAGCGTCTCGTCGTCGACAGGGAAGAAGCCGCAAGTGGCCCCGTACTCCGGCGACATGTTCCCGATCGTGGCGCGATCCGCGACCGGCAGACCGACGAGCCCTTCGCCGAAGTACTCGACGAACTTCCCGACGACGCCGGTGCGGCGCAGGATCTCCGTGACGGTGAGCACGAGGTCGGTCGCGGTCGCGCCCTCGGGCAGCTGGCCGTGCAGCCGGAAGCCGACGACCTGCGGGACGAGCATCGAGATCGCCTCGCCGAGCATCGCGGCCTCGGCCTCGATGCCGCCGACTCCCCAGCCCAACACCCCGAGCCCGTTGACCATCGTCGTGTGGGAGTCCGTGCCGACGAGCGTGTCGGGGAAGGCGCGGCCGTCGCGGGACTCCACGACGCGCGCGAGGAACTCGAGGTTGACCTGGTGGCAGATCCCGGTGTTCGGCGGGACGACCTGGAGGGCGTCGAAGGCGCCCTGGCCCCAGCGGAGGAACGCGTAGCGCTCGCGGTTCCGCTCGAACTCGAGCTCGGCGTTCCGGCTGATCGCGAGGCGGCTCGCGAAGTCGTCGACCTGCACCGAGTGGTCGATCACGAGCTCGGCGGGGATCAGGGGGTCGATGCGGCTCGGGTCGCCGCCGAGCTCCGCCATCGCGTCGCGCATCGCGGCCAGGTCGACGATCGCGGGGACGCCCGTGAAGTCCTGGAGGAGCACCCGCGCCGGCGCGAACGTCACCTCGTCCGACGGCTCCGCGGCCGCGTTCCACCGCGCCACGGCCTCCACGTCCGCCGCCGTGACCGTCTCACCGTCCTCGCGGCGCAGGACGTTCTCGAGGAGGATCCGCAGCGTGTAGGGCAGCCGCGCGACGTCGTACCGCTCCTGGAGCGCCTCGAGCCGGAACACCTCGAACGCGTCGCCGCCCACCGAGAGGGTCGAGCGCGCGCCAAAGCTGTCCGGATGGCCCATCGCCTCGATTCTACGAGCCCGTCCCGAACAGGCGTCGCGCACGGCGGCGCGCATCCTTGCAACAGTCTGTTACAACCAGTCGGATCACGTTGCCGGTGGAGGTTTCGCGCTCACCCTCGCGCCGCGCGGAGCGCGAGAGCGTCGAGCTCGGCCCCGGGCACGACACGCTGGACGTCCTCGAACAGCTCGCGCTCCTCGAGCCGGACGTGCTCCCGCAGGAGCGACCCGAGCTCCGCGAGGGTCTCGCCAGAGACGTCGCCCGCGGCGACCTCGGCCCGCAGGGCACGCGCGAGGCCGTGCAGCTCCATGTGCTCGCGGAGGACGCGCTCGAGCAGGTCGTGATCTGCGCCGGGCCGGCGGGCGTACAGCGGAAGGACGTCCTCCTCCTCCCGGCGGAAGTGCTCGACGGTGTCGGAGAAGAACGCGTCGGTGTACGCAGACGCGACCCGCAGGCGCTCGTCTGCGGGAGCTTCCCCGGCGCGCAGCAGCAGTCGCGCCTGGACGAGCTCGTGGTGATGGTCGTCCGACAGCGCCACGAGGCCCGGGTGCCGTTTCACCGCGCATCCCGGTGGAGCCGCTCGAGCCCGCGCTCGGTCAGCGACGGCTGCTCCGCGTCGAAGTGCCGCGCGACGGCCTCCGCGTACGGGCGCGAGACCCGGCGGGCGTAGGCGCCGAGCCCTTCGCGCCGGACGGGCCGGAGGTCCTCGCGGTAGGGGTCGAGGAGATGCTGGCGGCCGACATGGCGGGCCGAGTTGAAGAACGCGAGCCCGATGCCGACCGAGACCTCGAGCAGGCTGGCCCGCTCGCGACGGGCGGCCTCGACCAACCCCGCGTAGAGCCGCTCGAGCTCGTCGGGGCTCGGGAGCGACGCCGCGTCGCGGCGGATGTCGTCCAGCGACTGCCACAGCGCGCGGAGCTCGAGCGGCGGGATGTCCACGAGCCGGGCGGTCGTGCCCGAGACGCGCTCGAGCGCGCTCAGGAGGTCGCTCGCCGAGCCCGGCGACGACCCCACGGGCAGCGCCCCCGCGCGGACGAGCTCGGCGACGAACGCGTCGAGGTAGACGCGCGACCCGCGCGTGACGTCGGCGGCGGCGGCGAGGATCCACAGCGGCGAGAAGCCGAACGCCGCGATCGAGCCCAGCTCGACCGTGTTGCCGATGCCCTTCCGCACCGCGAGACGGCCCGCGTCCGGCTCGAACTCGGCGTCTGTCGGGATGCGCGGCTCGACGCCGCCGACGAGCTCGATCGTCACGCGGAGGAGGTTCTTCGCGGTCGCCTCGTACAGCCTGGAGCTGCGTACGACGCGCGGGAGCGCGAGCGCGAACGTCTCGTGCAGCGCGCCGCCGAGCAGCGCGGCGAGCGACCGGATGGCCCGCTCGGGGATCGAGAGCAGGAAGGAGCCGGGAAGCACGGTCGTTAGCATGATCGCCGATGGCCAGTGACACGATCCGGGCCCTTCTCGCGAAGACGTTCCCCGATGCGAGCGTCGAGGTCGTCGACCGCACGGGCGGGGGCGACCACTTCCACGTGACCGTCGAGAGCGCCGCCTTCGAGGGGCTGTCGCTCGTCGA
>DASXAW010000046.1:0-25873 GCA_036406535.1 Gaiella sp. | reverse complement strand
GCTTCGTGAGCTCCTTCGCCACGAGGTAGCCCGAGCCGGCGCCGAGGCCTGGCCCGGGATGCGTGCTCGCGCCGACGTGCCAGAGGCTCTCGACGGTCGTACGGTGCCCGGGCGCGGCCGCGAACGGCCGCCAGAGGAGGTTCTGGTCGAGAGCGCAGCTGCCGGCGTAGATGTCGCCAGCGACGAGGTTCGGGTTGAGCGCCTCGAGGTCGGCCGGCGAGAGCGCGATCCGGCGCAGGGTGGCGGAGGCGAGGTTCTCGATCGACTCGCCCAGCCGAGCGACTATCCGGTCTGCGTACGCCTCGCGGAGGTCCTCCGTCCACGCCCCGTCGCCGACGTCGAGCTCGCCCGCCGCGTCTCCCTTCACCCTGCCTGCCGGCAGCTCTTGCAGCTGGATCCAGACGATCCACTTGCCGTCCGGGGCGCGCGAGGGATCGACGGCGCACGGCTGCCCGGCGACGATCGTCGCGTCGGCGGGGAGCAGCCCGCGCTCGGCCTCGTTCACCGCCCGCGATACGCCGTCGAGCCCCGGGGTGACGTGGACGATCGCCGTGCGGGCGAGGCGATCGGCCGCGGGGCCTTTCCATCTCGGCGGCTCGTCCATCGCGATGTGGATCTGCATCCCGGCGCGGCCGTACCGGTAGCGCGCGGCCGCGTCGCGGATCTCGGCGGGCGTGTCCGGCTGCGCGAGAAGTGCTCCGTAGAGCTGGGTCGGTGTGACGCCGGCGATGACCGCGCGGCTTGCGGAGATCACGTCGCCGTCCGCGAGCACGACGCCGGTCGCCCGTCCCGACGAGACCGTGATGCGCCGGACGGGCGCGCCCGTGCGCAACTCGCCGCCGGCGTCGCGGACGATCCCGGAGAGCGCGTCGACGAGCTTCACCCCGCCGCCGACGGGAACGGGCATGCCGCCGAGCTGCACCGCGCAGGCGATCACCTGCGTCATGAACCCGGAGACCGCATTGTCCGGCCCGAGGCCGGTGTGCAGCACCCACGGCGCGAGGAGCCCATGCGCCTGCTCCGACCGGAACGTGGCCGCCGTCCAGTCGCGGCAGGTGCCGAGCGCGTGACCCGCGAACTCGAGGAGCCCCCGCCGCCCGAGACGCCGGAACATGCGCTGCCCGAGCCCGAGACCCGAGCCCGACCACAGCTCGGTCCCGAGCACGCCGAAGCTGAGGTCGGCATGGGTCATGAACTCCTCGAACTGGCGCTGCCAGGCCGCGCCGTCGCCCTCCGCCACGCGGTCGAACTCCGCGATGTTGGCCTCGAGCGACGTGCCGAGGAACATCGCCGAGCCGTCCGGGAACGCCGTTCCGGTCGGTAGCTCCGTATTCAGGTACTCGAGGCCGCGACCGTGCAGTTCGTCTGCCAGCTCGGCGTACGCGGCCGAGCCCTGGAACAGCGGGTGCCACGAGCTCATCACCTCATGGGTGAAGCCGGGCATCGTGTAGTCCTGCTCGGTGCGGATCGCCCCGCCGAGCCGGTCCGACTGCTCGAGCACGCAGACGCTCCATCCGTCGCGTGCGAGCAGCGCTCCGGCCGTCAGCGTGTTGATGCCCGACCCGACGAGCACCGCGTCGAACGTCGTCACGCGGGCGAGGCTAGCACGGTCCCCTTCATTGACATGTCACCGGCACGCGTGTGACAGAATCGCCAGATGCTGCTGCGAGAGGTTTCTTACGCGCGGCCGGGCACCGTAGAGGAGGCGATCGCGCTTCTCGCCGACCACGACGGGGCCCGCGCCCTCGCCGGGGGCCAGACGCTCCTCAACGTGATGAAGCAACGGGCGGCGTCCCCGGACGTGCTCGTCGACCTCGGCCGGCTCGACGAGCTCCGCACGATCTCGGTCTCGGGCGCGTCGCTCGAGATCGGCGCGATGACGACCCTGACCTCGTTGATCCGCTCCTCCGAGGTCGAGGTGACTCGGCCGATCCTCGCCGAGGTCGCGGCCACGGTCGCCGACGTCCAGGTGCGCAACCGCGGGACGCTCGGCGGGAACATCTGCGTGAACGACCCGACGAACCACTTCCCGCCGCTCCTCGTCGCGCTCGATGCGTCGATGACGGTGGCGGGCCTCGACGGCGAGCGGGTCGTGCCCGCCGAGGAGTTCTTCGTCGGCGTCTTCGAGACGACGGTCCGCGAGGGCGAGCTCCTGACGAAGATCACCGTGCCCGCCCGCGGCAAGGGGACGGGTGACGGCATGTCCGGGGTCACGCTCGGCGTGCACGGCACGTACATCGCGAACGCGGCCGCCTCCGTCGTCGACGGGACGTGGCGGATCGCGCTCGGCTGCGTCGGAGCCGTGCCCGTGCGTGCGGCGTCGGCGGAAGAGGCGCTCTCGGGCGAGGTCGACGAGGCTTCGGCGCGCGCGGCGGTGGATGGTGTCGGCGCGACACTCGACCCGCCGTCGGACGTGCACGCGTCGGCCGACTACCGGCGTAGCCTCGCGGAGACGTCGATCGTCCGCGCGGTCCTCCAGGCAAACGAGCGAGCGAGGGGCTAGGCGTGACACCGACGACGAGTCTGTTCGTGAAGGTCTCCGTCAACGGGGAGGAGTACGAGCGCGAGGTGCCGGTCCGGCGCCTGCTCGTGCACTTCCTGCGGGACGACCTCGACCTCACCGGCACGCATGTCGGGTGCGACACCGGGAGCTGCGGGGCATGCACGGTGCACCTCGACGGCGTTCCGGTGAAGAGCTGCTCGGTGTTGGCCGCCCAGGCGGACGGCGCCGAGATCGCCACCATCGAGGGGCTCGCAGGCGAGGAGCAGACGCCGCTCCAGCGCTCGTTCTCCGAGCACCACGCGCTCCAGTGCGGCTACTGCACCCCGGGGATGCTGATGAGCGCGACGGCGCTGCTCGAGCAGAACCCGAGCCCGACCGAGGACGAGGTGAAGGTCGCGCTCCAGGGGAACATCTGCCGCTGCACCGGCTACTGGAACATCGTCGAAGCGGTGGTCGCCGCTGGGAAGGGGTCGGCATGACCGCCGTCGAGACCGAAGGCACGACCACCCTCCAGAAGGGCTACGCGGGCCAGAACGTCCCCCGCAAGGAGGACCGCCGGCTCGTCGAGGGCCAGGGGGTCTACTTCGACGACGTCAAGCGACACGGCATGGGGTACCTCCACTTCGTGCGGTCGCCCTACCCGCACGCGCGGATCCTCTCGATCGACGTGTCGGCCGCGCTCGAGCTGCCCGGGGTCTACGGGACGCTCACCGGCGACGAGGTCGCGATCCTCACCGACCCGTTCTTCCAGATCGCCGCCGAGCCGGGCGGAAGCATCAAGGACTACGCGCTCGCCGTGGGCAAGGTGCGCTACGTCGGCGAGCCGGTCGCGGCGGTCGTCGCGGAGACGCGCGAGCTGGCCCGGGACGCCTCCGAGCTCGTGATGGTCGACTACGAGCCGCTCGAGGTCGTCGTCGACGCGCGTCAGGCGCTCGACGAGGCGACGCCGCTCCTCCACGAGGAGTGCGGGACGAACATGACGTACGAGGGCCGCTGGGAGTGGGGCGACGTCGACAAGGCCTTCGAAGAGGCCGACCACGTGGTGAAGATCTCCCAGCTCCACTTCGACCGGTTCAACTCCACGCCGCTCGAGCTCGACGGGGCGCTGGTGGAGTTCAACCGCGGCACGGGGCAGTGGACGATCACGACGAACAACCAGTTCCCCGGCTTCGCCGTGATCATGATGGCCCCCGCCATGCGCGTCGGCACCGACAAGCTGCGCATGGTCACGCAGGACATCGGCGGCGGGTTCGGCAACAAGATCACGTCGCACCCGCAGCTCGTCGCGTGCTGCCTCCTCGCGCGGAAGCTCAACCGTCCGATCCAGTGGACCGAATGGCGGACCGACTTCCACCAGTCGATGTCCCACGGGAACGAGCGCTGGTTCCTCGACACCGAGGTCGCCGTGACGGCGGACGGCACGATGACCGCGTTCCGGACGAAGGCCCTCGACGACGCCGGCGCGTACCTCCGCTACGAGCCGCTCGGCGGCGTCATCTGGGCGCAGGTCGCACCGGGGATGTACGGGTGGCGCAACATCCGCCTCGACTTCACGCAGGTGCTGACGAACAAGGCGCCGTGCTCGCCGAACCGCGGGTACTCGCGCATGCAGCACCTCTGGTTCACCGAGCGGATCATCGACATCGTCGCGCAGGAGCTCGGCTTCGACCGCGTCGAGCTGCGCAAGAAGAACTACGTGCAGCCGGAGCAGATGCCGTACGAGACGCCGAACGGCTGCGTCTACGACTCCGGCGACTACCCGGCCGCGCTCGACCTCGTCCTCGAGCTCATCGGCTACGACACCGTCGAGCAGCGTCGTGAGGAGGCGGCGGCGCGCGGCAGGCTCCTCGGCGTCGGGATCGGCTCGACACTCGACTCGGGGACGAACAACTTCGGCCAGTCGCAGCTGATCAACCCCGACCTGCAGTTCTCGGGCAACAACGAGGTCGCGACCGTCAAGCTCGACATCTTCGGCGAGATCGTCGTCACGCTCGGCACGACGCCGCAGGGGCAGAGCCACGAGACGACCGCGGCGCAGGTCGTGGCCGACATCCTCGGCTGCGACGTCGACATCGTCCACGTCCGGGCGGGTCACGACAGCTACTGGAACTCGCATGCGGGCTTCTCCGGGACGTATGCGAGCCAGTTCGCGGTCACCGGTCTCGGGGCCGTGAAGGGCGCCGCGGACGAGCTCGCGGACCAGATGAAGACCCTCGCGTCGATGGTCTTCCAGTGCCCGAAGGAGGCGATCGAGCTCGCCGACGGGTTCGCGCGGATCGCGGACAACCACGAGGCAGCGCTGCCGTTCATGGCGCTCGGCGCGATCCCCAACGCGAACAACGCCGGCTTCCCCGTCGATCCTCCGCCGATGAACGCGCGCTACGTCTACCGGCCGCCGTTCGACGTCCCGGACAAGGAGCGGAAGTTCGGGAAGCTGACGCTGACCTACGCCATGCAGATCCACGCCTGCGTGCTCGAGGTAGACCCGGAGACGGGTGTCTACGAGCTCGTCGACTACGCGGCCGTCGACGACTGCGGCATTCGCATCAACCCGAAGATCGTCGAGGGCCAGGTGATGGGCGCGACCGCGCATGCGATCGGCGCCGCGATGTTCGAGTCGTTCACCTACGACGACGAGGGCAACCTGCTCACGCCCAACTTCTACGACTACCACGTCCCGCACACGCTCGACATGCCGCCGCTCAAGACCGGTGCCGTCGAATCGCCGTCGCCGTTCACGTCGCTCGGCACGAAGGGCATGGGCGAGGGCGGCGGGGGCGGGATCCACGCGATCTCCGCCGCTCTGCAGGACGCATTGCGCGCGTCCGGAGGCGCGATCGTGACGGACAGCCACAACCCCTACCACCGTGTCTTCGAGATGCTCAGGCGTCCCGACGAGGCGCGCGCGAAGGTCGAGGTGACCAATCGATGAAGCTCGAGGGCACGAAGGAGTTCGAGGCACCGCGCGAGGTCGTCTGGAGCGTGATCAACGACCCGGCGAAGATGGCGAACACGATGCCCGGCGTCGAGAGCTTCGAGATCGCCGACGACAGGCACTGGAGCGCGAAGGTCAAGGTGCCGCTCGGGCTGGGCGGGCTGAAGATGTCGATCCAGTTCGAGAAGCTGGAGGAGCGTGAGCCGGAGTTCGCCTCGCTCCACGCGAAGGGCACCGGCGTCGGCGCGCTGATGAACATGACGACCTCGTTCACGCTGAGCGGCGAGGGTGAGAGCACGTCGATGGCGTGGGAGGCGGACGTGAAGATCGCCGGCCCGGTTGGCTCGATGGGCCAGCGGGTCCTGCAGCCGATCATCAACCAGCAGGTCGGGAACGTCCTCTCCGCGCTCGACGCGGAGGTGCAGGCGGCGAAGGCGACCTCGGCAGGCGCGTAAGTAGCGGCGCTCGGCTGTCGCGTCGGTCGGCGAACGGCGCGGATCCTTCGGCCGAATCCGAGTCCGGATCGTGTTAGGGTCCCGTGACATGTCACGGACGGGGTTGGGAGGCGAGTAGTGGCGGTGCCGTTTCGGGTCGGGGTCATGCAGCTCACGATGGAGCCGCTCGACGAGATGCTCGCGTCCGCCCGGGCGATGGACGAGGCGGGGATGGACACGGTCTGGCTCGCCGAGGCGTACCCCTGGTGGCGCAAGCACGGGATGGAGGCGCGGAGCTCGACGGTCGTCTCGGCGCTCATGGCGCGCGCCACGACGCGCCTCACGATCGGCTGGGGCATCATCTCGCCCTTCACGCGTCATCCCGTGCAGGTCGCGATGGACGCCCGGGTCGTGCAGGAGGCGGCGGGGCCCGACCGATTCCTGCTCGGGTTCGGGACGTCGAAGATCTTCCTCAACAACATCCGCTCCCAGACGAACAAGACGCTCGGCCCGATGCGCGACGCGGTGACGATCGTGCGCGGCGTGCTCGGCGGCGACGCCTTCGACTACGAGGGCGACACGTGGAGCGCGTCGGTCCCGGCGCTGCAGGACGGCGCCCACACGCCGCGAGACGTGCCGCCCGTCTACGTCGCGGCGACCGCGCCGAAGATGCAGGCGCTCGCCGGCGAGGTCGCGGACGGCTGCCTGACGCCGTCGATCACGACCCCTGCGTTCGTCGAGTACACGTGCGAGAACGTCGGCGCAGACATCGACATCGGCTGCACGGTCGTCGCGTCGATCCACGCGACCGACCGCGACGAGGGCCGCGACGGCGCCCGCGAGATAGCGGGGATGTACCTCGCCAACAAGGTGCAGAACATCCAGGGGTCGGCCGACGTGCTGCTCGACCTCGCCGGGATCGAGCAGGAGGAGATCCGGCCCGTCGCCGAGGCCATGGAGCAGGGCGGGCGCCTGGCGGCGAAGGCGAAGGTGTCGGACGCGCTGCTCGACAAGTGCAAGCCGATCGCCGGAACCCCGGCCGACTGCATCGCCGCGATCGAGGAGTACCGCGCGGCCGGGTGCACGCACGTGATGCTCGAGCTCTGGGGCGAGGACCGCCACGAGCAGATCCGCCTGTTCGGCGAGCAGGTGCTCCCCCACGTACGCGGCTGATGGCGACCACCGCCGTCGCGATCGACCGCGACCGGCTCGTCGAGACGGCGAGCCGGATGATCGGCGTCCACTCCTTCACCGGGGACGAGGAGGGGATGGCGCGCCTGATGGTCGAGCTGTTCGAGGCGCGCGGCCTGCACGTGCAGTGGCAGCAGGTCGAGGAGGGACGCGCGAACGCGCTCGGCACGTGGGCCGGGACGGGCGGCGGGCCGAGTCTGATGTTCAACGGCCACATGGACACGTCGTACTCCGGACGGGAGCCGTGGCTGCGGAACGTGCGCGGCTTCCAGCCGTCCGCGTTCGTCCAGGACGGCCGGCTCTACGGCCTCGGCATCTCGAACATGAAGGGCGCGCTCGCGTGCTACGTCGAGGCGGTCTCGGCGCTACAGGACGCCGGTGTCCGCCTCCGGGGCGACGTCCTCGTCGCAGCCGTCTGCGGCGAGATCGAGAAGACGCAGCAGGGCGACGCGCAGGGCTCGCAGTACCGCGGCTACGCGGCGGGCACGCGGTACCTCGTGTCGCACGGCGGCGTCGCGGACATGTGCCTCCTCGGCGAGCCCACCGAGGGCAAGGTGGTGCTCGGACACTTCGGCGCCCTGTGGCTGAGGATCCGGGTGCAGGGCAACTTCATCCACACCGCCTTCAGCGAGGGAAGGCGAGGGGAGAACTCGATCGTCCGCGCGCACGAGGTCCTCGATGCGGTCCTCGCGTGGATCCCGTCGTGGGAGGACGATCCCGCGAACGCCTACGGCGGCGCGAAGGCGATCGTCAACGTCGGCGCGATCGAAGGCGGCTTCGGCTGGCGGGTCTCGCGCACCCCGCACCACACCGATGTCTTCCTCGACGTCCGCGTGCCTCCGACGAAGCCGATGGCGGGAGCCCGCGGCGAGGTGCTCGGGATGGTACGCGAGCTCGCAGAGCGGTTCCCGGACTACGGGATCGAGGGCGAGGTGTACGTCACCGCCCCCGGCGCCGAGATCGAGGAGGGTCATCCGCTCGTCGCGGCGATCGACGAGGTGCACGAGGAGGTGTACGGCGAGCCGCCCGGCCGGGACGTGACGCGCTGGTTCTCCGACGCGTCCGCGCTCACCCGTTACGGCGTCCCGACGGTGAACTACGGGACATCGACGGGCCTGATGGACGTCGAGCTCGGCGAGAACCTCGAGATCGACGGCCTGGTCCGCACCGCCGAGGTCTACGCCAGGGTCGCCGTGCGCGTCTGCGGCGCGGCGTGAGACCGCACGCTTTCGACCGACAACCGGCACTGGGAGGTAGCGCGTGAGGCTCGTGACGTTCGGCGAGGGGCAGGGCAAGGTCGGCGCGCTGGACGGCGAGGAGATCGTCGTCCTCGACGTCCCGACGATGCGCGAGTGGTTCGAGCGCGGCGGCGCCGACGAGACGGGCGAGCGCGTCCCGCTCGCCGAGACCCGGCTGCGCGCGCCGATCGTGCCGAAGAAGTTCTTCCACACCGCCGGCAACTTCCGGGAGCACGAGGAGGAGTCGAAGAACGTCGACTGGTCGCACGCGATCGCGCCCTGGATCAACTTCTTCCAGAACGTCGACGCGATCGTAGGCGCCGACGAGCCCGTGATCTACCCGGAGCACCTCACCGAGGAGCTCGACTACGAGCTCGAGCTCGCGGTGGTGCTGAGGAAGGCGGGCAAGTGGTTCTCGCCCGAGGAGGCCGCGGACTACGTGGGCGGCTACGTGATCTTCAACGACATCACCGCCCGCGACATCCAGCGCGGCGAGATGCGCTCCGGCGTCTTCAGCTTCTGCAAGGCGATCGACACCTTCTGCCCGCTCGGCCCCTGGATCGTGACGCCCGACGAGATCGCCGACCCGCACGACCTCGCGATGCAGCTGCGCGTCAACGGCGAGGTCCGGCAGGAGTCCCACTCGAGCCGCATGTCGGTGACGATCCCGCAGATCCTCTCGAACTTCTCCGCGCTCGGGTACTCGGCCGGGGACGTCCTCTCGACGGGGACGGTGTCGGGTGTCGCCGGCTTCAAGTCGCCCGAGGAGCGTGCGAGGCTCTACCTGAAGCCGGGTGACGTCATCGAGGCCGACATCGAGGGGATCGGCGTGCTCCGCAACCGGGTGATCTCGTGGCAGGAGGGTCACGGCGCGCCCGCGCCCCCGCGGATCCGACCTTGGGGCGACGCCTGAAATTCCGCAGGATCGCATGCAGAAACCGGTCTGACACCCCTATCGGCGCGCTGGCGCGCGCGAACTGCATGCAATAGGCTGTCCGCGTGCCTCGTGGCGACGCAGCCGGCTCGCAGACGACCAAGGCGACGCTCGGCTTGCGCGAGCTCGTCTTCGCGGGGGAGCTGGCGCCCGACCAGCGCGTCCCGGAGATAGGGCTCGCCGAACGGCTCGGCGTGTCGCGGACGCCGCTCCGGCTCGCGCTCGCGACGCTGGCGCACGAAGGGCTGCTGCGCCCGCTTCCCGGCGGCGGATTCGTCGTGTGCTCGTTCTCGCTCGACGACGTGGCCGACGCGATCGAGCTCCGCGGCGTGCTCGAAGGCACTGCCGCACGCTTCGCGGCCGAGCGGCTCGAGTCCGAGTCGGAGCTGGCGGGCCTCGTCGCCGTGACCCAGCAGCTGGACGCGGTCGTGGGCGGGCGATCGCCGCTCCTGGAGCGCTTCGTCGAGCTGAACGACGAATACCACCGGGAGCTCGTCGACCTGGCGAGGAGCGACGCGCTCGCGAGAGCGATCGCGAACGTCGTCGCGTTGCCGTTCGCCTCGCCGGGCGCGCTGCTCGCGTCACAGGCGGCGCTCACGCGGGAGCACGAGGTTCTCGTCGTCGCGCAGCACCAGCACCGCGCGATGCTCGACGCAGTGCGCGCAGGCCACGGCGCCCGGGCGGAGGAGATCGCGCGCGAGCACGCGCGCCTTGCGATGCTCAACCTCGAGCTCGTGCTCGAGAGCGAGCCCGCGCTCGAGCGACTCCCAGGCGCACCGCTTCTGCGGCGCGTCGTCTGAGGGCGATGGCGACGCTTCGAGAGCGCCTCGAGGGGCCCGGAGCGTTCGTGGCCGTCGCGGAGCTCGTCACGAGCCGTGGGCTGCTCTCGGCCGAGAGCGGGCGGGCGCTCCAGGCGAGAGCGCGGGAGCTCGCCGCGAACCCACGGATCGACGTGCTGTCGATCACGGACAACCCGGGCGGGAACGCGATGCTCGCGCCGGACACGCTCGGCGACGACCTCGTCTCGCTCGGCCAGGAGGTGATCATCCACCTGGCCTGCAAGGACTGGAACCGGAACGCGCTCGAGAGCCGCGGCTGGAAGCTCGGCTCCGAGGGGTTCCACAACGTGCTCTGCATGTCGGGCGACTACCCGGTGACCGGCCACAGCGGGCACGCGGCGCCCGTGTTCGACATCGACTCCGTCGGGCTGATCAGCCTGCTCGCGCAGATGAACGACGGGCTACACGACGGGCGGCGGCCCGGGCTCGATCTCGGGCGCACCGACTTCTTCCTCGGCTGCGTGGTCACGAACCACAAGCGGTGGGAGCGGGAAGTCGTCCCGCAGTACCTCAAGCTCAAGAAGAAGGCGGCGGCCGGCGCGCGGTTCGTCATCAACCAGATCGGCTACGACACGAGAAAGGACGACGAGCTCCTGCGCTGGATCCGGCGCGAGGGGCTGCCGCTCGCGCCGCTGGCGAACGTCTACGTGCTCTCGCCCTTGGCGGCGCGGGCGTTCCACCGTGGCCGGATCCCGGGTGTCGTCATGAGCGACGAGCTGCTCGCGGTCGTCGAGCGCGAGGCGGCGTCACCCGACGGCGGGAAGGGGTTCTTCGCCGACCTCGCGGCGAAGCACGTCGCGGTCGTGCGCGGGCTTGGCTTCTCGGGGGTGTACCTCGGCGGTCACGTGCCGGCGTCGACGTTCGACGAGATCCTCGATGCGGCGGACCGGTACGCGGCGGACTGGGTCGCGCTCGCCCGTGAGATCCAGTTCCCGCTGCCCGGCGAGTTCTACTTCTTCGAGCGCGACCCCGAGACCGGGCTCTCCTCCGACGTCGTGAACCCCTCGTACCTCGAGTCGAGGCGCCGGCGGCGAACCGACCTGCGCGTGCCCGTGAAGTACCGCTTCAGCCGACGGCTGCACCAGGTGGCGTTCGCCGACGACGCGCCGCTCCACCCGGCCGGCCGCTCCCTCTACCGGAGGCTCGAGCAGGCGCCGAGGGCGGTCGGGAAGGCAGCCCACGCGCTCGAGCAGGCGGCGAAGGTCCCGCTGTTCCGCTGCAAGGACTGCGGCGACTGCTCGCTTCCCGAGATCGCGTACGTGTGCCCCGAGTCGATGTGCGCGAAGAACCAGCGAAACGGCCCGTGCGGCGGGACGCGCGACGGGCTCTGCGAGGTGTACGACACCGAGTGCATCTGGTCGCAGGCCTACGAACGGCTGAAGGCCTACGGCGAGGAAGAGGACATGCTCGACGGCCCGGTCGTCGTCAAGGACAATGCCCTCGCCGGCACGAGCGCCTGGGCGAACGCCTTCCTCGGCCGGGATCACCAGGCGCGCGGGCCTGCCGTCGACCAGGACGACGACTGACATCGTGAGCATGCAGAACGACGACCACCGGACGCCGAGCGAGCGAGCCCGCGAGCTCGTCCGCGGGGCGGTCGACTACCACGTGCACGTCGGTCCCGACTTCGTCGTCCGGCGCATCTCGGACGTCGATCTCGCGCGGCGCTGCCTCGAGACCGGGCAGGCCGGGTTCGGGCTCAAGTCGCACTACACGCCGACGACCGAGCGGGCGCAGGTGGTGGCGGCCGCCGTCCCCGGTGTCGTCGTGCTCGGGACGATCACGCTCAATCGCGCGGTGGGCGGGCTCAACGCGCTCGCGGTCGAGGTCGCGGCACGCCAGGGCGCCCGCATCGTCTGGTTCCCGACGGTCTCGTCGGTGAACGAGCAGGACGAGGTGCTCCGGCCCGGTGCCCATGCGAAGGTGCCCGTCTGGGTCGCGTTCGAGCTGTCCCTCCGGGACGCGGGCCTCGCGTGCGAGCCCGTCCCGGTCGTCGACGAGCAGGGTGCTCTGCTGCCGGAGGCGCTCGCAGTGCTCGACGTCGTCGCGCGCCACGACCTCGTCCTCTGCACCGGCCACGTCGGCCGCGACGAGGTCTACCGCCTCGTCGAGGCGGCGGCGGAGCGCGGCATCCGCGACGTCGTCGTGACACACCCCGAGTTCCCCTCGCAGTCGATCTCGCCCGACGACCAGGTCGAGCTCGCGGCGATGGGCGCACTCATGGAGCGCGCGCTCACGACGCCGTACACGGGGAAGGTCTCGTGGGAGCGCGTCTTCGAGGCGACGCGCGCCGTCGGGCCGGAGCGGACGGTGTGGGCGACAGACCTCGGCCAGGTTGCGAACCCTCCCGTCGAGGACGGCCTCGCGCTGATGGCCGACGCCTTCCTCGCGGACGGCTTCACGGACGACGAGGTCCGGACGATGGCCGTGGCGAACACGCGGCGGCTCGCAGGGCTCGAGCCGCTCGCCGTTCGGCCGACGTCCGTCGGCCCGGAGACGGCGGCGTGACCGAGCCCGTGTACGACGTCGCCCACCTCGGGCGCGTGGAGCTGCTCACTCCGGACCCGCCGGCCAGCCTCGCCTTCTTCGTCGACGTCATGGGGATGGACGAGGTCGAGCGCGCGGGCGACTCCGTGTTCCTCCGCGCGTGGGGCGACTACGAGCGCGCCTCGCTGCAGCTGACCGCCGCGGACCGGCCGGGGGTCGGGACGATCGCCTGGCGCACGTCGAGCGACGCCGCACTCGAGCGTCGCGTGTCCGCGTTGGAGGCGTCGGGGAGGGGGGAGGGGTGGTCCACCGGCGACGCCGGTCACGGCCGGAGCTTTCGCTTCACCGACCCGGACGGGCACCGGATGACGGTCTACTACGAGAGCCGGTACAACGAGCCGGCCGGCGAGCAGGCCCCGACCCTCAAGAACCAGCCGCAGCGGATGTCGACGCGCGGGGTCGGAGTGCGGCGCCTCGACCACGTCAACGTCTGGTGCAGGGACATCGACGAGAACAGCGGGTACATGGTCGAGACGCTCGGCTTCCGCGTGAGCGAGCAGGTCGTCGGGGACGACGGCCGTCTCGTCGGGTCGTGGCTCCACGTCACGCCGAAGTCGTACGACCTCGCCTACGGCCGCGTCGATCCCGCGGGTGTCGGCGGCCGCCTCCACCACGTCGCGTTCGCCGTCGACGCACGCGAGTACGTGATGCGCGCCGCGGACGTGTTCCTCGACGCCGGCGTGCGGATCGAGTGCGGCCCTGCGAAGCACGCGGTGCAGCAGACGTGCTTTCTCTACGCCTTCGAGCCGGGCGGCAACCGCATCGAGGTCATCACGGACGGCCGCCTCCTCCTGGCTCCCGACTGGCCGCCGGTCACCTGGACGATGGAGGAGCGGATGCGTGGCCAGGCGTGGGGGACGTTGATGCCCGACAGCTGGTTCACCTACGCGACGCCGCCGGTCGAGAGCCCGAACTGAGAGCGAACCCACGAGCGCAGGAGGAAGGAATGGCACCGAAGAACCTGCAGGAGATCCTCGACGAGACCGATCCCGTCGAGCTCCTCCGCAACTCACAGGTCGGCGCCTACGTGTACCCGGTCGTCGCAGCCGAGTTCACGAACTGGCGCCGGGAGCAGCAGGCGTGGCGCGAGACGGCGGTCCTCTACGACCAGTCGCACCACATGGTCAACCTCTTCGTCAAGGGGCCCGACGCCGTGAAGTTGATCGGCGACACGGCGATCAACAGCGTCGAGACCTTTCCCGTCGACATGGCCAAGCAGTACGTCCCGACGACGCCCGCCGGGTACGTCATCGGCGACGGGATCCTCTTCCATCTCGACGAGGACGAGCTCGTCTTCGTCGGCCGGGCGCCGGCGGCGAACTGGCTCGAGTTCCATGCGGAGACCGGCGGATACGACGTCGAGATCGAGAAGGACGACCGCTCGCCGATGCGGCCGATGGGCAAGAAGGTGACGCGGAAGCTCTGGCGGTTCCAGGTCCAGGGGCCCAATGCGTGGCAGGTCCTCGAGAAGGTCAACGGCGGCCCCATCGAGGACGTCAAGTTCTTCCGGATGAGCACGATGAACGTTGCGGGCCGCCGAGTGCGGACGCTCCGGCACGGGATGGCGGGCGCTCCCGGCCTCGAGCTCTGGGGCCCGTACGAGACGTACGACGAGGCGCGCGACACGATCCTCGAGGCGGGCAAGGAGTTCGGCCTCGAGCCCGTCGGCTCGCGCGCGTACTCGTCCAACACGCTCGAGTCGGGCTGGATCCCCTCACCGCTCCCCGCGATCTACAGCGGCGAGGAGCTCCGCGCGTACCGCGAGTGGCTCACGCCTGCGAGCTACGAGGCTGTCAACGCGCTCGCCGGGAGCTTCGTCTCGGGCGACATCGAGGACTACTACCTCAACCCGTTCGAGCTCGGGTACGGCCACATGGTGAAGCTCGACCACGACTTCCACGGGCGGGAAGCCCTCGAGAAGATCGACCCCGAGACGCAGCGGAAGAAGGTCACGCTCGCCTGGAACAACGACGACGTCACCGAGATCTTCGCGTCCGTCTTCGCGCCCGACGGCGAGGGCTACATGCCATTCGACATCCCCAACGCGAACTTCGGCTCGTCGAACTTCGACTCCGTCCTCGACGACCACGACAACGTCGTCGGCCTCTCGCTCTTCACGGGGTACAGCGCCAACGAGAAGCGCGCGCTGTCGCTCGCGACCGTCGACCCGGAGATCGAGGTCGGCACGGAGCTGCGGGTCGTCTGGGGCGAGCCCGACGGCGGGTCAGGGAAGACGACGGTGCTGCCGCACCGGCAGAAGGAAGTGCGCGTCGTCGTGAGCCCGGTCCCGTACTCGGAGGTCGCGCGGACCTCGTATGCCAAGGGCTGGAGGACCGGGCAGCCGGTCGGCTGAGAAAGCGCAAACCCGAGCGGGCGCGCGGGTCAGGCGCGGCGCGCCCGCTTGTCCTCGGCGAGCTGTCGGAGCCAGCCGGCGGCCGCCGCGGCGACCCGAGGCTCGACGCCGAGCTCGTCGAGATACGCCGCTGCGGCGTCCATCTCGTCCTGGCGACGTTCGGCGTGCGTGACGCTCCCCGACAGGAGGCGCTCGAGGAGCGGCTCGCCGACGACCTCCGCGATCTCTCCCCGGAGCCAGTCGTCTGCGCCCCGTCGGCGCGCAGCCTCGACGCTCTCGAGCACGGCCGCGGCGAGCCCCTTCATGAACACGCTGCGGAGGAGCTTCAACCCCGCCGCCTCGCCCGGCTCGGCTCCGACCACGCTGACGGGCATCCCGAAGGGGCGCAGGAGCTCCGCGAATCGCCCGGCGCCGCCCCCGGAGGCGAGCGCCGGTGTCCGGACGCCTCCTGCGGGCACGCCTCCGAGGAGCGCGACGTCGGCGAACGCGGCCCCGGTCGCGACGATCGCCGCGGCGGTCTCGCGCTTGAGGGCGGGCGCCGTCGTGTTCAGGTCCGCGTACAGCTGGCCCTGCCCGAGCGCGGCGGCGACGCTGCGCGCGGCGTCGAGCGCATGTGCGGCGGTCGCGAGGCTGAGAACGAGCTCGGCGCCGGCGACGGCGTCCGTCGGGCTCGCCGCCCGCCCGACGCCCACTGCGACGCGGGCGGCGTCGGGATCCCACCCCCGGACGTCGCATCCCTCGGCGGCGAGGCCGGAGGCGATCGTGCCGCCCGCCTCGCCCAGGCCGAGCACGGCGACGGCGAGCGTCACGCCGGGCGTTGCCCCTCGACGAGCCGACGGAGGTCGTTGACGTCGTACGAGCGCTCGCCCGCCGCGTAGCGGGCTCGGAGATCCCGCTCGCGCGCCTCGCGCTCGCGGGCCGCGGCCACGACCTCGTCGACCCGGCCCGCCTCGACGACGACGGCGCCGTCCGCGTCGAGGACGACCACGTCGCCACGCGCGATGCGGGCGCCGCCGACGACGACCGGCGTGTCGAGCTCGCCGACCTGTTCCTTCGCCGCTCCCTGCGCCCGTACGTATCGAGTCCAGATCGGCAGACCGAGCTCGCGGAGCTCGTCGACATCCCGCACGGCGCCGTCGACGAGGATGGCGACGACGCCCTGGTCGAGCGCCTGCGTCGCGAGGAGGTCGCCGACCATCGCGACCGGCATGGGGTCGGGCATCGTCAGCACGAGGACGTCGCCGGGCTCCGCATCGGCGACGGCTGCATGCACCATGAGGTTGTCTCCGTTCGCGCAGCGGGCGGTCCGCGCCCGGCCCGCGACACGCGAGCCCGACACGACCTGCACGAGCGGGATGTCGACGAGGCCCGTCTTGCCCTGTGCCTCGTGAACGGTCGCGACTCCGAGCCGGGCGAGCTCCTCCAGCTGCGTCACAGCGCGTCGACCACCTGCGGGATGTCGCGCTGGAAGGCCTCGGCGTAGCGGATGTCCGCCCTCCCGGAGATCCGCCGCGCGTGGTTCGCCCGGTGCCCCGCGCGCTCGCTGTAGTACTGGCGCAGGTAGTCCTGGGCGCCCATCGCCTCCATCGCAGCGACCTTCTGCTCCCAGACGGGCGTGATGTCGAGGAACGTCGTCGGCACGAAGCCGCACAGCTCCGGCTGGTGGGGTTCGAAGAGCAGGAGGGCGGGCGGCGGAATCGTCCTGAACCCGCTCGCGACGCCGGCGCCGCTCGCGAGCTGGCGCGCCCGGATCGTCGCCTCGGCGGCGACGCCGTGGTCGGGGTTGAAGGGGTCTCGGCGGGGATGGCCGAGGACGACGTCGGGCGCGAGGTCGCGCATCACGTCCGTCAGCTGATCGATCGCCGCGCGGTCGACCTCGAGCGGGTAGTCGCCGCGGTCGAGGAAGACGATCTCGGCGCCGAGGATCCCGGCCGCCTTCTCGGCCTCTGCGCGACGGATCGCCTTGACCTTGTCGACGGTCTGCCCCTCCTCCTTCCAGAGCTCGCCCGACTCGCCGCGCTCGCCGAACGACAGCGAGACGACCGTCGCCGTGCCCCTGCGTGCGGTCGCAGTCGCGATCGCGCCGGCCGCGCGCCACACGAAGTCCGCCGAGTGCGCGCTGACGACGAGCAGCTTCCTGGTGTCGGTGGCCGCCATCTCGGGCGCGACTCTACAAGAGGGTCACTCGCGCTCAGGTGGCACCCGAGGGCCGATGGCGACTGCGATAGCCTGCCCGAGCCCCGACGCGAGAGGAGAGCCATGGCCGTCCGTACGACGCCGCCGTTCCGCGCCGATCACGTCGGCAGCCTGCTGCGCCCCCCCGCGCTTCTCCGCGCCCGCGAGGACGCGGCCGCGGGGCGGATCACGCCGGACGTCCTCCGCGCGGTGGAGGACGACGCGATCCGTGACGCGGTCCGTATGCAGCAGGACGTCGGTCTCCAGGCGGTCACCGACGGCGAGCTCCGCCGCACGTCGTGGCACATGGACTTCATCTACGCGCTCGACGGGATCTCCACCGCCGACGACACGGTCAAGGTCTCGTTCCACAACGAGCAGGGCGACCTCGAGTTCGAGGCGGCCGCGTTGCACGTGAACGGGCGCATCGGCGTCTCCGAGACGATCTTCGGCGACGCGTTCTCGTTCCTCCAGGGCGTCGCCGACGGCGCCGTGCCGAAGCTGACGATCCCGTCGCCGAGCATGGTCCACTGGCGTGGCGGCCGTGCCGCGATCGACGAGGGCGTCTATCCGGAGATCGACGGCTTCTGGGCGGATCTCACGGCGGCCTACCGCGAGGAGGTGCGCCGCCTCGGCGAGCTCGGGTGCACGTATCTCCAGCTCGACGACACGAGCCTCGCGTACCTCAACGACCCGGCGCAGAGACGGCACGCGGCGGCGATCGGGGGCGACCCCGACAGCCAGCACGTCGAGTACATCCGGCACATCAACGAGGCGCTCGGCGACCGCCCGGGCGGGATGGCCGTGACGACGCACATGTGCCGGGGGAACTTCCGCTCCTCGTGGGTCGCAGAGGGCGGGTACGACCACGTCGCGGAGGCGCTCTTCTCCGACCTCGAGGTCGACGGCTACTTCATGGAGTGGGACGACGCGCGCTCCGGAGGGTTCGAGCCGCTTCGCCTGCTCCCCGCCGGGCCGAAGCAGGTCGTCCTCGGCCTCGTCACGACCAAGCGCGGTGCGCTCGAATCGAAGGACGCGCTGAAGCGGCGGATCGAGGAGGCGAGCCGCTACGTCTCCCTCGACCAGCTCTGCCTCTCGCCGCAGTGCGGGTTCTCCTCGACCGTCGACGGGAACACGCTGAGCCGCGAGGAGCAGGCGGCGAAGCTGGCGCTGATCGTCGAGGTCGCGGACGACGTCTGGGGGCGCTGAGGGCCGTCGTCGGACTCTTCTAAATAGTCGAACACTGTCTCGACAAATCGATCATTTCCTGGTTAGCTCAGCGCGTGACTGACCGTCGGTCACGAGCCAATGGGGTCGGCCCTCGGGCGTCGGAGATCTCGGACTGACCGGTCACCGGACCGGCTGCGGATCATGGACGTCCGAGAAAGGAGGAAGTCCGTGAAGCGGTTCTGGTTGGTTGCGGCCGTGACTGCCCTGGCGGCGCTCACGGCTGCTTTGGGCGGCTCGACGGCCTACGGCGGATCGAGTGCTGCGGCGCCGATCAAGGTCGGCGTGCTCACCTCGCTCACCGCGAACTTCGCCCCGTGGGGCATTCAGTTCCGCGCCGGCGCGGCGATGGCGGTGAACGAGATCAACAGGAAGGGCGGCGTCAAGGGACGGCTGCTGAACCTCGCCGTCGCGGACGACCAGTCGATCCCGAACGGCGGCATCGACGGGTTCAGGAAGCTCACGCAGGAGGACAAGGTCGTCTCGGTCGGCGGAGTGGTCGGCAGCAACGTCGGCCTCGCGACGGCAAGGCTCGCCGAGCAGGCACAGGTGCCGCTGTTCCTGTTGCGCGCAGGGGACGACACGATCCTGACGGCGCAGAGCCGGTACACCTTCCGCACGTGCCTGCCTCCGGCTCAGGAGGACGCGCCGCCGATCCTCGCGGTCGCACAGGCGCGGGGCGTGAAGAGCGTCGGCGCGATCGTCGCGGACTACGCCTGGGGTCAGGCGTTCAAGCGGGCGATGCAGGACACGTTCGAGGGTGTCTCGGGCATCAAGCTGAACATCCAGGTGGCGCCGCTTCCGGCGACCGACTTCACGCCGTACCTGCGTGCCCTGGGCGACGTCGGGCTGATCGTGGCGACCGGGCACCCGCCGGGAGGCGGGGCGATCCTCGCCCAGGCGGGGCAGCTCGGGATGAAGGCTCCGGTCATCGGCGCGTACTCGCCGTTCTCCCTCACCGCGAAAGCGGCGGGGTCGTCGGCGTACGGCCGTTGGGCGGACTTCAAGTGCATCAACGTGGGGAGCAAGGCGTACCGCGCGCTCGCCAAGCAGTACCTCAGGACGTTCCCGCAGAACGGGTTCTTCGAGGACGAGGCGATGCAGGGCTACGCGTACGTGAAGGTCGTCGCGGAAGCGGTCGGCAACGTCGGCAGCGACCCGAAGAAGGTCTCCGCATACGTCCACACGCACACGTTCGACATCCCCGGGTATGCCTTCCCGCTGCGCTGGACGGCGTGGGGGGAGCTGGCAGCGCCGACGCCGTTCCTCGCGGTCCTGACGAAGGGGCCGGCGCCCGACCCGTCACTCAACAAGGCCGGAGACTGGTGGCCGAGGAACCTCTCGAAGTCCAAGCCCCTGAAGCCCTATCGGCCGTCGTAGCGTCGGAGGCGATCTGCTTCTCGAGGTCGACGCTGTCACGAAGCGCTTCGGCGGTCTCCCGGCCGTTGCAGGCGTGACGTTCGGGATCGACGACGGCGAGATCGTCGCCGTCGTCGGTCCCAACGGGGCCGGCAAGAGCACGCTTCTGAAGATGATCGGCGGTCTCGACCGTCCGACGTCGGGCACCATCCGCCTGGACGGCGAGTCGGTCGGCGATCTCGCCGGCCACCGGGTCCGCCGCAGGGGGATCGCGATGGTCATGCAGACGCCGCTCTCGTTCGGCTCGCTGACCGTCCTGGAGAACGCCCTCGTCGGCGCGATGTACGGCGCCGGTCACGGAGTCGTCGGCGAGCAGGAGGCGCGACGGCGCGCGCTCGAGTCGCTCTCCTTCGTCGGGCTCGAGGCACGTGCCCGGCAACAGGTGAAGAGCCTGAACCTCCATCAGCAGCGGTTCCTCGAGCTCGCGAAGGCGCTCGCCGGCCGACCGCGGCTGCTTCTGCTCGACGAGGTGATGGCCGGTCTCAACGAGACGGAGCTCGCCGCCTCCGTCGAGATCGTCCGGCGAGTCCGCGACGAGCTCGGCACGACCATCGTGTGGGTCGAGCACGTGATGAGCGCCGTGATCCAGCTGGCCGAGCGGGCCATCGTGCTCAACTTCGGCGAGATCCTCACGGAAGGCGTGCCCGAGGACGTGATGCGACATCCCGCCGTGATCGACGCGTACCTCGGACGGGCCGCCGATGCTGCTTGAGGTCAGGGGGCTCGGCGCCGGCTACCTGGGCGAGAAGGTCGTCTCCGACATCGAGCTCGAGGTCTCCCCCGGGGAGGCGGTCGCGATCGTCGGCTCGAACGGCGCCGGCAAGTCGACGCTGCTTCGGGCGATCGCCGGCCTGCTCAGCCCGATGGAAGGCCGCGTGCGCCTGGAGGGGCGCGACCTGACACGACGCCCGGCCCACCGCGTCGCGAGGGCTGGGATCGCCTACGTCCCCGCGGAGCGGCACCTGTTCCCCGCCATGACGGTCAAGACGAACCTCATGCTCGGCGCTTACCCGCGCAGGCCCGACCGCAGCGCGCTCGAGCTCGTCTTCGGCCTGTTCCCCCGCCTGGAGGAGCGGCTGCGCCAGCGGGCCGGGACGCTCTCGGGCGGCGAGCAGCAGATGCTCGCAGTGGGACGTGCGCTCATGTCGCGGCCGAAGGTGTTGATGCTCGACGAGCCGACGACCGGCCTGGCGCCGAAGCTCGCCCGGGCCGCGTTCACCGCGCTCGAGGGCCTCAAGGCGACGGGGCTGACGCTGCTGATCGCCGAGCAGCAGGTCCCGCTCGCCCTCTCGGTTGCCGATCGCGGCTACGTGCTAGAGAACGGGCGCATCCGGCTCCAGGGCAGCCCCGAGGAGCTCGAGGCGAACCCGGAGGTGCGGCGTGCGTACCTGGGCGTTGCATGAAGGCGGTGATCCTCGACGGGATCGTGCTGGGGCTCGGCTTCGGGCTCCTCGGCGTCGGCCTGACGCTGGTCTACGGGCTGGGCGGCGTCCTCAACCTCGCGTACGGCGAGATCGCGGTGTTCGGTGCGATCGTCGTTTCCCAGACGATGGAGCGGGGCGCGCCCACGCTCGTCGCGGCGCTGGTGGGCATGGTCGCGGCCGCCGGTCTCAGCGCGCTCCTCGACCTGACGCTGATGCGGCCGGTGTACCGGCAGAGCGGCGAGGAGAGGACGCTGCTGGGGCTCTTGCTGACATTAGGCGTCGCGTTCGTGATCGTCGGGCTTCTCAACTGGAAGTACCCCACGGGCGCGCTGTACATCTTCGTGGGCGGGGATCCGATCTCGATCGCGGGCGTCCCGATGGCCGCCGGGAGCGTCTGGGCCTCGGCGGTCGCCCTCGGGGTCGCAGGGGTGCTCCTGCTCTTCTTCGGCCTCACGACCTTCGGGCGCGGCGTTCGGTCGGTGATCCAGGACGAGACCGGCGCGAGACTGGTCGGGATCAGCCCGTCGCTCGTGCGCACCCTGATCTTCGCGCTGAGCGGCGCCCTGGCGGGGCTCGTCGCGGTCACGCGGTCGATGAGCGCGCCGCTGACCGTCACGGCGGGCTTCGACCTCACGACCTTCGCGCTGATCGTCGCCGTCGTGGGCGGGCTCGGCAGCGTCGCGGGAGCGTTTCTCGCCGGCGTCCTCCTGGGAATCGTCGACAACGTCAGCGCGCACTACATCGGCGAGTACATCACCGCGATCGTGCTGCTCGCCGCCGCGGCGGGCACGATCCTCGTGCGGCCGCGAGGGCTGCTCGGGCGGTAGGTGCGGTGTCGGAGGCTCCCCATACGCGGCCGCAGGGCGCGCGCGTCCTGCGGACACTCGCCCGCGCCGTGATCCCGATCGTGGTGGCGGCGGCGATCCTCGTCGTGCTTCCGCCGCTCTGGTTCGGAGACTCGCCGTACACCACGGGGCTCGCGGTAGAGGCGCTCGTGTTCGGCTGCTACGCGGTCGGGTTCAACCTGATCTTCGGCAGCACGAACCAGCTCTTTCTCTGCGTGGGCGCGCTGGCGGGCGTCGGCGGCTACGCGACGGCGATCCTCTCGGACAAGGCGTCGCTCCCCCTGGTGGCCGGCGTCGCGATCGGGACGGTCAGCGCCGCGATCGTGGGCGGGCTGCTGGCGTGGATCGCCGTCCGACGGTCGCTGACGGTGATCTTCACCGGGATCGTGACGCTCGTCTTCTCCCTCGCGTTCACGAACTTCATCATCGGCCAGCGAGATCTGACCGGCGCCGACACGGGCTACGTGCTCCAGGGCGCGGCGACGGATCTCGCCGACGACCGCGTCGGCGGGTACTACCTCTTCGTCGGCGTGCTCGTCGCACTGCTGATCGTCTTTCGCGCGCTCCAGCTCTCGCATGTCGGCTGGGCGTTCAGGGCGCTCCGCGACGACGAGGTCGCCGCCGAGCTGGCGGGCGTCGACGTCGCGCGGTATCGGATCTACGCGGCCGTCGTCGGCTCGGCCATGATCGGTCTCACGGGCGGGCTCTACGCCTACAGCCTCGGCTTCATCAGCCCGGTCACCTACGGCTTCGCCCAGGTCGACGTGCAGGTCCTCATCATCGTGGCGTTCGGCGGGATGGGGACGTTGCTCGGCCCGGTGATCGGCGCCGCCGCGTTCGGCTTCCTCGACCGCGCGCTCACCGACAGCGGGCAGCTCCGCGAGGCCTACTACGGGGCGTTCGTGATCGCCATCTTCCTCTTCCTCAGGCGGGGCGTCGTTCCCGCCGCCGTCGGCGTGTTCGATCGGATCGTCGCGTTCCGCCGTCGGGCTCAGCGAATGGAGGGCGCCGCGCCCGGGCGGGCGGATCGGTAGCCCAGCTGCGCGGAGATCTCGGCCGCGGTTCGCTGCATCAGGGGGCCGATCCGCGCGACGAGGTCGTCGAGCGACGCCATCGTCCGGTGGGCGGCGAGGTTGACGGCCGCGACCGCCTCGCCGCTCGCCGCCATCACGGGAACGGCAACCGAGCGGAGCCCGTAGGCGAGCTCCTCGTTGTTGACGGCGATGCCGGCCGAGCGGACGCGCTCGAGCTCGGCGAGCAGCGCCGTGCGCGAGGTGAGCGTGTTCGGGCCGCGACGGTCGAACGTGATCCGGCCGAGGGCCTCGTCGCGCTCGGTTTCGGGCAGGAAGGCGAGAAGGACCTTGCCCAGCGAGGTGCAGTAGGCGGGCAGGCGTGAGCCGACGTGGAGGTCGAGGTCGATCGCGTCCTGATTGCGCCGCGACGCGCGGTGCCGCTCGATGTAGACGATGTCGACGTCGTCGAGGATCGCCATGTTCACCGTGTGCCCGGTCTCGTCGCACAGACGCTTCAGATGGGGCGACGCGATCTGCCGGAGCTCCATCGAGTTGATCGCGGTGAAGCCGAGGTCGAGGACGCGCGCGCCCAGCGCGTACTTCCGCGTGCCCGGGTCCTGATGGAGGTAGCCGAGACGTGCGAGGGTCGCGACGTACCGGTGCGTGGTGCTCCGCGTGAGGCCCAGCTCACGGGACAGCTCGCTGATCCCGATCTGCTGACGTCCCGCGGAGAACGAGGAGAGGATCGACAAACCGCGCTCGAGAGATTGCGACGTGCCGCGTCGCCCGTTCCCGTCCATCCCGATGTTCTACTCAGTGGAACGCCGTCTTGACAAGTCGACGTTCCGGATTGCGACGTAGTCGTCAGGACGTCATCCCCGTCGTCTGGCCGCCGCTCGCGGTGATCACCTGGCCGTGGACGAAGTTCGACCAGGGCGAGCAGAGGAAGAAGATCGGGCCCGCCGCGTCCTCCGGCATCGCCGGACGTCCGAGCGGGATGATCGCCGGCGCCATCTCCCGCATTCGCGAGGGAATCCCGAGAGGGATCTCGACGCCGTCCTCCCTGACGAAGCGCTCCCCGCCGCCATCGTCCGCCGCGGCCGTCAGGCGCGTCTCGACGAAGCCGAAGGCGACCGCGTTGACGTTGACCTTGAACGGGCCCCACTCGCGCGCGAGCGTCTTCGTGAGCCCCACCAGGCCGGCCTTCGCGCTCGAGTAGTTCGCCTGGCCGAGGTTCCCCTGCGTGCCGGAGATCGACGTGACGTTGACGACCTTCCGGAAGACCTCCCGCCCTGCCTCCTTGTCGGCCTTCCCGGCGTCGCGGAGGTAGGGCGAGGCTGCGCGCAGGAGCCTGAACGGGACGACCGTGTGGATCTCGAGCATGGCGCGGAACTGCTCGTCGGCCATCCTGTGGGCCATGCCGTCCCAGGTGTAGCCCGCGTTGTTGACGACGATGTCGAGCCGGCCGAACTCGTCGATCGCCGTGCGCACGACGGCCTCGGGCACGCCGTCCTGCGTGAGGTCGCCGGAGCAGACGGCGGTCTCGCCCGGAATCGCCTCCGCCGCTTCCCGGGCGACGTCGTCGTCGAGGTCCGTGACGACGACCCGCGCGCCGTGCTCCGCAAGCAGCGCGGCTGTCGCGCGTCCGATCCCGCGTGCCGAGCCGGTCACGATCGCGACCTTCTCGTCCAACACGCCCATGCGAGCCTCCTCGGTCGGAAAGAGCCCAGGCGACGTCGCGAGACCGCTCAGAGCGCCGCGTGAGCAGGATTGTTGACGATCTTCGCAACGTTCCGGCAGGATTGCGACCATGAGCGTGCAGACGAGCTCGAGCTACGACGCGCTCCGCGCGGCGATCGTGAGCGGCGAGATCGCTCCCGACGCCCGTCTCGTCGAGGCGGAGGTCAGCGCGACCTTCGGCATGTCGCGCGGAGCCGTCCGCACGGCGTTGATCCGGCTCGAGCAGGACGGGCTCGTCGTGCGCGAGCCGCACCGGGGGGCACGCGTGCGGAAGGTGTCGAACGAGGAGGCCGTCGAGATCCTCCAGGCGCGCGCGGTGCTCGAAGGGCTCGCGGCCCGGCAGGCGGCGGAGCGGAGCGACGACGCGGGCAAGGAGCACCTCTCGGAGTGTCTCGCGCGGCAGCGGGAGCTGCTCGAGCGCGGAGATCTGCTCGGCGCCTCGGACGCCAACGCCGACCTGCACGCGGCGCTCCTCGAGCTCTCGGGGCACAGCACGGCGAAGCGGCTGATCCACGCGCTGCACTCCCAGACGGTGCGCTACCAGTACCGCACGATCCTGATCCCCGGCCGGTCGGCGGCCTCGGTCGAGGAGCACGCCGCGATCGTGGACGCGGTGATCGGGGGCCGTCCCGACGACGCGGACGCCGCGATGCGCCGGCACCTCTTCAACGTCGCACAGGCGGTGCGGCGGCAGCTCATCCCCGGGGATATCGACAAGGCGAGCCGCGGCGCGCTCTGAGGCCCCGCCGGAAGACCGCCCGGAGGAGGAACTTGCTGGAGAAATTGTTGACAACATTGGTTCTGATCTGGTTGATTCGTGCGTACGCGGACCAGGTTGGCCCGTCGATCCCGATCCCGGTCGCGCGCACCGTGTCATCGACGACGAAGTCACGTGTCACGTGGAAGGAGAGTCATGAATCGCTTTGGTCGTAGCGCCGTGCTCGCGGGCGCGGCGCTCGTCGCACTCGCCCTCGCGATCGCGGCCTCCGCGACGACGGCGAAGACCGACCGCTCGACGAGGCCGACGGCGAGCGCGGCGGTGACGAACTACGTCTC
>DASXAW010000045.1:0-29803 GCA_036406535.1 Gaiella sp. | reverse complement strand
CTGCCGGTGCAGGTGCAGCACGACGAAGAGATGGACGACCGATTGGGCCGCCACCAGCAAGGCGATCGCGAGCAGCGCGCCCACGAACGCCAGACGGCCGAACCCGGCCATCCTCCCCTTCCCCATGCGTCACAGCGTAGTGGCTCCGGGGGCTCGTCACTAGGGTGCCGGGATGCTTGCGGCCCTCGTCGTGCTCGCGTGCGCCGCCGTCGCGCTCGCCGTCTACGGCTGGATCGAAGCGGGCTGGCTGCGAACGCGTGTGATCGACGTCTCCGTCCCCGAGCTTCCCGAGGCGCTCGACGGCTTCCGGATCGGGCACCTCTCCGACTTCCACCTCGGGGCGAGGCTCTCCCGCGGGAACAGGGCGTCGGAGCGCGCGGTGGCGTGGGTCGCCGGGCGCGACCCCGACCTCGTGTGCGTGACCGGCGACCTCGTCTCGCATCCCCGCGGCGAGCCCCGACTTCGCGCGCTCCTTGCGCAGTTGCGGCGGCCGTTCGTCGTGCTCGGGAACCACGATGTCGCCGTGACGCGCGACCCGTTCTCGCGCGCCGCCGAGCTCCACGACCTCGAGCAAGCGGTGCTTCTACGTGACCAGGCGGAGACGCTCGAGCTTCGTGGCGAGCGGGTCGCAGTCGTCGGCGTCGACCCCCAGCGGTACCGCCTCCGGTCCACCGCTCCGCACGAGCTCGTCGACCCGGAGGCAGCGTTCCGGCTGCTGCTCTGCCACTTCCCGGGCATCGTGGGTCGGATCCCGCCGAGGTCCTTCGACCTCGTCCTCTCCGGCCATCTCCACGCCGGCCAGATCAGCCTTCCGCTCGGCCGCCGCCGCATCGGCCTCGCCCATCCGCGCGCGCGGTTCGTGGCCGGCATCTACGTGACCTCCGCGGGCGTGATGCACGTCTCGCCCGGCACGGGGACGACCTTCGTTCCGTTCCGTCTCTTCTCGCGACCCGAGGTCACGGAGCTCGTGCTGCGGCGCATGGACTCGGTCCGGTCCCACTCGTCATAATCCCCGCCTGTGAATCGCCTCGCCGTGGAGCACGGTCCGGCCCCGGGTTCCACGTCCGCTATGGATCCCTCGCCTGCCGCTGATCGCTTCTGGGCGGCGGTCGCGCGCGTCGCCGCGTCTCGACTGCCCGACCCTGCCGCGCTCGCGAGGCATGGCCTGGGGCCGATCGCTGCCGAGATGCTCGAGCGAGAGGGACGGCCGATACCGCTCTCGCTGCTCCGTCAGCAGCGGCTCGCGCGCGTCGCAGGCGTGACTGCGCCCGACCTCGTCGCCCGCATCAGGGCGGCATGCGACGGGCCGCTCCTCGTCCTCAAGGGGCCGGAGACCGCCGCTCGCTATCCGGGTCACGCGCGCGCCTACGTCGACGTCGACGTCCTCGTGCCCGACGCGAGGGCGGTGCAGCGCGGCCTGCTCGCCGCTGGCTTCGTCGAGGTGACGGACCCCGACGGCCGCTGGGTCGGCATCCAGCATCTCAACCCGCTGATGTGCCCCGGGATCCCGTTGCTCGTGGAGGTGCACGCTGCTCCGAAGTGGCCCGAGGGCCTTGCGGCGCCTCCGATCGAGGAGCTGCTCGAGCGCGCCGTCCCGTCCGTCGTCGGCGTTCCCGGCGTGCACGCGCCCGCCCCGGTCGATCATGCGCTTCTGCTGGCGGCGCACGCGTGGGCGCACCAGCCGCTCGGCAAGGCCCGGGATCTCGTCGACGTCGGCGCCTTTCGCATCGACGCCGAGCCGGGGGAGCTCGCCCAGCGTGCCCGAGCGTGGGGCGCCCTGCCGCTCTGGCGCACCACGGCCGCGGCGATCGACGCGTTCCTCGACCGGCGTCGGACCGGGCCGTTCAGGCTCTGGGCGACGCACGTCCTCGAGCTGCGGGACCAGACGGTCCTGGAGGCCCATCTCGAGCGGATCTGCTCGCCCTTCTGGGGGTTGCCGAAGGCGAAGGCCGCACGCAGCTCGGCGGTGGCGCTCGCAGGGGAGTTCCGGCCCGCGTTCGACGAGGGCTGGGGCGAGAAGCTCAGGCGCACCGGCGTCGCGCTCCGGCGGCCGTTCGTCTCGGTGAACGCGCACCGTCACATGCTGGGCGACTCCGCTCGGCGCGGACAGGGGCGGAACAAGCCGCCCGACCAGGATTCGGGTTGACCGGCACCAGGCCGGTAGCACTCTCCACGTCAGCGCTTAAGCTCCGACGGATGAGCGGTTCGAGGAAGCTCCGCGGCTCCGCCGCGCCCGGGCGCGGTCCCGGCGCCCTCCGTGTCGGTCTCGTCGTCGACGGAGGGCCCGAGACGTCGCGAGTCGTCGGAGCGCTCACCGCGGAAGGGATCGACGTTCGCCGGCTCTCCGCGCCGGAGGTGGACGGACTCCGGCCCGGCGAGCTCGACGTGCTCGTCGTCGCCGGACAGGATCCCGCCGCGCGGAACGGCTCGCTCGCTCCGCTCGTCGACCACCTTGCGACCACCTCCGTGGTGCTCGTGTGGCCGAGCCCGCGGCGGGCGGCCGTCGAAGCCGCGCTCGAGGCCGGCGCGCGCGGTGTCGTCGCGGCGGAGGAAGTGGAGCGAACCGTCGGTCCGACCGTTGTCGCCGCGGCCGCGGGACAGGTCGCAGTACCCGCCGACTGCGTGCGCCCCGAGGCGCGACCACTCCTCTCGGCGCGCGAGAAGCAGGTGCTCGCGATGGTCGTGCTCGGGTTCAGCAATCTCGACATCGCGAACCGGCTGTTCATCGCCGAGACCACGGTGAAGAGCCACCTCTCGTCGGTGTACCGGAAGCTCGGCGTCTCCTCACGGCAGGAGGCGACGGCACTGATCCTCGCGGACGGTGGGCTCGGGCTCGGGATCCTGACGCTGGAGCGGGCGCCCGCGTGAGCCTCGGCGCCGGCATGGACGTGGCGCACCCCGTCCGCTCGGGTCACCGTGCCGAGACAGCGGAGGCGGTCGGTGTCGGTCGCCTGAGCGTCCGCGGGCTGACGAAGCGATGGGGCGTGCTCACCGTGGTCGACGACGTCGAGCTCGCGTTGCAGCCCTCGACGCTCGTCTCGCTCGTCGGAGCGAACGGCACCGGCAAGACGACCTTCCTGCGGATCGTCGCCGGCCTCATCGCACCCGACGCGGGGACGGTCGCCGTCGACGGTCTCGATCCCGTGCGCGACCGTCGGAGGTACCAGGAGCGGATCGGCTTCCTCTCTGCCGCACAGACAGGGCTGTACGCGCGCTTCTCGGTGGCGCGTCACCTGGAGTACTGGGCGAGCCTCGCATTCGTGGAACGCTCCCAGCGCGCGGACGCGGTCGATCGGATGCTCGACGGCTTCGCGCTCCGCCCCATCGCGGCGCAGCGCGCCGACCGGCTCTCGATGGGCCAGCGCCAGCGCGTCCGGCTCGCGATGACCTTTCTCCACGAGCCGCGCCTCGTGCTGCTCGACGAGCCGCGCAACAGCCTCGACGACGAGGGCCGCGAGGCGCTCGTCGGCGTCGTGACGGCGTTCGTCGAGCGTGGCGGCTCCGTCGTCTGGTGCGCGCCGGGCGTCGAGGAGGTCGACGCGCCGGTCTCGCGTTCGCTCGTGCTCGCGCACGGACGCCTGGTGGACGGATGAGCACCGCGGTCGCCTATGCGGACGCCGCGTTCGCGGTCGTCAAGCGGGACGTCCTCGTGTTCCGCAGCTACCGCCTTCGTCTGCCCGGCAGCCTGCTTCGAGCGTTTGCCGGCGTTGCGCTGTTCTACTACGTCTCGCGCCTCGTGACGGTCGCGCCGTTCTACAACTCGGACGCGTACTTCTCGTTCGTCGTCGTCGGGCTCGTGATCATGGAGTTCATGTTCGCGACCCTGACTGCGCTGCCCGGGCGCGTCCGGCAGGAGCTCGTCGCCGGGACGTTCGAGCGGTTCGTGGTGTCGCCGTTCGGGGCTTCGTACGCGGTCGTCTCGATGACCGTTTTCCCACTCCTCATGGCGTTCACGACGGGCGTCCTGACGATCGGGTTCGCGACGCTCGTGTTCGGCATGCCGATCCGCTGGGAGACCGCCTCGCTCGCGATCCCGATCGCCGTCGCCGGCTCGCTCTCGTTCGTGTCGGTCGCGCTCCTGGCGGCGGCGTCGGTGATCCTCTTCAAGGAGGCGCAGGCGGGCGTCGGAGTGCTGACCACTGCGATCTCGTTCCTCGGCGGGTTCATCTTCCCGATCGCCCTGCTGCCGGCCTGGATCCAGTGGACGTCGGAGGTGCAGCCGTTCACGCCGACCGTCGAGCTCCTGCGCAACGTGCTCGTCGGCACACCCGTCGAGGGGTCGCCGTGGACGGGTCTCCTCAAGATCGGGGTCGCTGCCCTTCTCCTGATGCCCTTCTCGATCTGGGCGCTCAGCGTTGCCATCCGGCAGAGTCAGCGCCGCGGGACGATCATCGAGTACTGACGATGGGCGCGAACCACGACGATCTCCTCGATCGCCGCGTGCGGCTGCCGTCGCATGTCGTCTACCGCGCCTTCGCGCACGAGACCGTCGTCGTGAACCTCGAGCGGGGCGTGTACCACGGCCTGAACCCGACCGCCGGGCGCATGCTCGAGGCGCTGGAGCGGGCGCCGACCATCCGCGACGCCGCGGCCCGCCTCGAGCAGGAGCTCGGGCAGCCGTCCACGGTGATCGAGGCGGATCTCGCGGCGTTCTGCAGGGACCTCGCCGACCGCGGGCTGATCGAGTTCGCCTCGTGAGCCTCGCCGAGCCGGTCGCGCCGGGGACCGTTCTTGCCGCGCGGCCGGTCGCGGTCGGAGCTGCGTTCGGGGTCGAGATCCACGCGCCGCGGGACCTGCCGCTGATGGCGCCGCGCGAGGCGCGCGGCGGTCGTGCCGGTACGCGTCGGACGTCGATCGAGGTTCTCGCCGCGGCGGAGCTGGAGCGACGGTGGACCGGCTCGACGGCGGAGCGGGTGCTCGAGCGACGGTTTCGCGACGGCCGCCTCGTCATGTCCGTCGACCGCGACCCCGCCGGTCGATTTCGCGTCTATGCGCCCCGAAACGGACGTCACCTGGTCTCACCCGACGGCGCCGACATCCTCTCCGCGCTCCCCAGGATCGCACCCTGGCGCTGGCAGCGCCTTCTGTTCGCGCAGGTGCTCCCGCTCGCCGCCACGTTGCGGGGGCTCGAGCTGCTCCATGCGAGCGCCGTCGAGCTCGACGGGCGGATCCTCGCCTTCGTCGCCCGCGCGGGAACCGGCAAGACCTCCGTCGCGACGCACCTCGTCGCCGGCGGCGCCGCGCTCGTCACCGACGACGTCCTCGCAGTCGAGCCCGTCGGCGGCCGGCTCGTGGGGTACCCCGGCGCACCGACGTTCAACGTCGCGCGCGAGGAGCTGCTGCGCGTGCCGCCCGAGCGCCGCCCACGGCTCGGGCGACGGCTGGGCGAGGCGGACAAGCTCGTCCTCTCGGCCCGCCTCGTCGACGGCCCCCGGCCGCTTGGCGCGCTGTTCTTCCTCGCGCGTCCCTCCGGAGACCGCATCCGGATCGAGCGGGTCGAGCCCGATCCGATACGCCTCCTCGCGAACAGCTTCAACCTGTACGTCCGCACGCCGGCCCGCCTCGAGAACCAGCTCGAGACGGTCGCGCGCCTGACCGAGACGGTGCCGCTGTTCTCCGTGGCTGTCCCGGCCGGAGCGGGCGCGCCCGCTGTCGCCTCGGCGATCGCCGCGCACGGGGGAGACGCCTCATGAGCCGGCCGATCGTCGTCGGCTCGCCGTACCACGAGCTGGTGAAGCCCATCGGGCGCCGCGAGAAGGCCGCGCTCGTGCTCGAGATCCTCCGCGGCTACGTACGTGTCCGGTGGCTTCTGTGGCGGCGCGACCTGCCGGCGGTCGTCGCCGAGCTCAGGGAGGACGGCCTCGACACGGACCGGAAACGGCAGGCGATGGGCGTGCGGCTCGGACGCGCGGTCGAACGCACGCTGGCGTGGATGCCGTTCGACTCGCGCTGCCTCGTCCGCTCGCTCGTCCTGACCGGAATGCTGTCCCGCCGGGGAGTCGGCTCGCGGCTCGTGATCGGCGTCAACACCGTGCCCCGGTTCTCGGCCCACGCCTGGGTCGAGAGCGGAGATCGTGTGCTGCTGACGCCGCTCGCGGACGCCAACCGGCTGGTCGAGCTGTGAGCGGCGACGAGACGCACGACCGGGCGACGTCCGGGTCGCATCTGGCGGTCGGGAACCCCTCCCACCTGACTCCACTCGAGCTCGCGGTGAGCCGCACGCTCGGCGTGGAGCGCCGTCCACCACTCCAGCGCTCCGCGCCGGAGTCCCCCGAGCTGTCGCTCGAGCGCATCCTCGAGCCGGCGGTCGCAGGCGGGCGATGCGTCGTCTCGTTCTCGGGCGGGAGGGAGTCGGCGTGGCTGCTCGCGGCCGCGACGAGCGCCGCCCGACGGCACGGCCATCCCGATCCGGTCCCGGCGACCCTGCGGCGGGGCGGTGCGGCCTCGCGACGGGAGTCGGAGCATCAGGAGCGAATCGTCCGTCACCTCGGCCTCGAGGACTGGGAGCGGATCGACGTGGGCGACGACCTCGAGCTGCTCGGGCCGTACGCGAGACGCGCCCTGTCCGAGGCCGGAATCCTCTTCCCCGCGCATCTCTACGTGTTCCTCCCGCTGCTCGACCTCGCGCGCGGGGGCGCCCTGCTCGCCGGCGGCGTGCTCACCGATTTCTTCATCTACTGGCGCTGGGCGCGTCTTTCCGAGGTCATCGGCCTCCGACGCCGCCCTCGCAGGCGAGACCTCCGCGAACTCGCCGTCGCGGCCCTTCCGCGGCGGGCGCGCCGCGCGATCCTTCGACCGGAGCGGGGGCTCGAACCCCCTGCGTGGCTTCGGCCCGATGCCGCGCGGGAGGCCCAGCGGCTGCTGCTCTCGCAGTTCGGCGACATCCCGGTGTCGTTCGCCGCGGCGATGTCCAGCCAGCGCACGCATCGTTGTCACACGGCGACGCGGGAGTCGCTCGATGCGCTGGGAGCTGCCGCAGGTGCGCGGTTCCTCATGCCCCTCCGCGACGACCGGTACGTCGCCGCCGTCGCCGCGGCCGGCGGACGCCGCGGGTTCGGCGACCGCTCCACCACCGCCGAGCGCCTCGCGGGATCGGTCCTGCCGGTCGAGCTGCTCCAGCGCTCGGACGGCGCGGGGGACCGGTACGCGACGGTCGGCGACGCGACCCGCGCGTTCCTCGACACGTGGTCCGGGGCAGGTCTCGACTCCGAGGTCGTCGACGTCGCGGTCCTGCGCGACACATGGTCGTCCGGTGACGTCCCGTACGCGTCGACGATGCTGCTCCAGGCCGCCTTCGCCACCGAGCGCGCGAGTATGAAAAAAGTAGGACAGGCTTGAGCGGCGCCGATTCTTTCCCGAGAATCCGTCAGCAACCAGACGGCAATCACCGGGAGGGGTTCGATGAAGCACGATTCGACGAAGCACGACACGCGGCCCGACGAGACGCCGGAGGCCCGGCCGTACGAGCCGCCGCGGATCGAGGACTACGGGACGCTCGTGGAGCTCACCGCAGGCAAGGGGAACGGCGATCCCGATTTCCTCGGGAGCTGGGAGAGCAAGGGCGGCGGAGGCGGCGGCTACTCCTGAGCCCCGCCGTTCCGTCGTTCGACCTCGAGGGCCGGGAGACGATCCCGGCCCTTCTCATTGCCTAGATGGACCGGCCGCCGGGCATGACGTTGCTCGAGGCGGCCGCGGGCACGCCGATCGGGCTCGGGCCGGCGTCCGCGCTGCCCGAAACCACGCTGACGCCGCTCCAGGCGCTGGAGGCGGCCGTCGACGAGGCCGTGCGCCGCCCCCCGTGCCACGTCGCGTTCTCCGGCGGGCAGGACTCCTCGCTCGTCCTCGCCGCGGCGGCGCGCGCAGCCGCGCGCGCGGCGGCGCCGCCGCCGGTCGCGGTCACGCTTCGCTTCCCGGCGCACGACCGCACCAACGAAGACCACTGGCAAGCCCTCGTCCTTGAGCACCTCGGCCTCGGCGAGCAGGTCGTCATCGAGGTCGGCAACGACCTCGACCTCGTGGGCCCAGCCGCCACCGCCGAGCTCCTGAGACGCGGCGTGGTGTACCCGGCGAACGCGCACAGCCTGGCCCCGCTGGTCGAAGCGGCTGCGGGTGGCACGCTCCTCGTCGGCCTCGGTGGCGACGAGCTGCTCGCCGGCCACCGCTGGACCCGGTTGAACGACGTTCTCGCCCGTCGGCGCCGTCCGACACCGCGCGACGCCGTCCGGGGAGCCGTCGGCGCGCTCCCCGGCCGCCTCCGTGGGCCCGTGCTGGCGCGCCGTTTCGGCAAGTTGCCGTCGTGGCTCCGCCCGGATGCTGCCCGGCGTATGCGCACGGCGCTCCGCGAGGAGGCGAACGAGCCGGTTCGCTTCGACCTGTCCGTGGAGCACGCGGCGAGGGTTCGGACGCCGGTCGTCGTGCGGGAGGGACTCGCTCGACTAGGAGGGGCCGAGACGAGCGTCGAGGCGCCGCTTCTCGACCCGCGCTTCGTCTCCGCGCTCGCGCGCGCGGGCGGCGGGCGCGGCTTCGGCGATCGCGTGGCGGTGATGCACGCCGTGGCAGGCAGCGCTCTCCCGGTCGCGCTGCTCGACCGGCGCGACAAGGCGCGCTTCGAGGGCGTGTTCTTCGGCGAGCGGGCGCGGCGCTTCGCGGAGACGTGGTCCGGCGAAGGGGTCGACGAGGATCTGGTCGACCACGCCGAGCTTCGGCGTACCTGGCTGGAGCCTTGGCCGGACTTCCGCTCGGCGCTGCTCCTGCAGCTCGCCTGGCGGTCGCGACACGGAGCGACGCCGTGAGGGCGTCCGATCGAATTTGCCCCGAGGACTAGTCAAACGCCTCACGATGCTTTACATATGAGTTGTGGGGTTGGGGAGGAAGGTGGTGCTCGCCGCCGGCGTGGTGGCGGGCGTGCTCGTCGTGATCGGCGTCGGCGGTGCCGTCGCCTGCAAGGCGACGGACCTCAACTGCCACCTTCGTAGCGCGCCCGAGTGGCAGCTGAGCGAGATCGAAGGCCAGCGAGGCGGGACCCGCGCGCTCAATCCGGCGCTCACGACCACAAGGGTCGTAGGCGGCCTCGACTACCCCACCGACTTCGACTTCCTGCCGGACGGGAGGATGCTCGTCGTCACCCGCGCGGGGATGATCGAGCTCGTCGACCACGGGCACGTCCGGCCCAAGCCGGTGCTCGACCTGACGGACAGCGTGAGCCTCTGGGGCCTCCGCGGCGTCATGGCGCTCGCCGTCGAGCCGTCGCCGAAGCGTCCGGTCCACTTCTACGTCGCCTACTCGGTGCGCGACCCGAAGTACCCCGACCCGACGTCTCCGAAGCCCACCACCGTCCGCATCAGCCGGTTCACGCTCGACGGCGACACGGCCTCGCCGGCCTCGGAGAAGGTCATCGAGGGCCGGGTCACCGGCGGCTCGTGCATCACGAAGCCGACCACGGACTGCCTCCCGGGTGACCGTGACCACATCGGCACCGACTTCGCGTTCCTCTCGGACGGGACGATGCTGATCTCGACGGGAGACGGAGGGCCGGCTCAGGGGAACGTGGAGCTCTCGCAGAACCTCGACTCCCTCGGCGGCAAGATCCTGCGCGTCGATCACGCGGGCCACGGCGTGCCGAGCAACCCCTTCTGGAACGGGGACCCGAACGCCAACCGCTCGAAGGTCTGGGCGTACGGCTTCCGCAATCCGTTCCGCATGTCGGTCATGCCGAGCGGGGACGTGATCGCCGGCGACGTCGGCTTCGACGACGTGGAGGAGCTCGACCTCGTACGGCGCGGCGGGGACTACGGCTGGCCCTGTTACGAGGGAACGATCCAGACGCCGGCGTTCCACGCGACGTCGTTCTGCAGGACGTACTACAGCCGGCACGCGAAGCGACCGCTCGCGGCGTGGTTCGCATTGCCGCATACGCAGGCTAGGACGGTGATCGCGGGCGCCTCCCTCGACCGGGCGACGGCACTGCCGCAACGCTTCCGTACGGACTACGTCCTCGCCGACTGGGCCGTGAGCAAGCTCTGGGTCACACCGGAAGCGACGCACAAGGAGCATCTGCTCCCGCTCGCCGACCTCCACGTCGTCGAGAGCGGTGCGGCTGGGCCCGTGAGGCTGCGGATCGGGCCCGACGGGGCGCTCTACGAGCTCGCGATCAACACCGGCGAGCTCTGGCGCATCACCGGCACGCCCCACTAGCCGGAGCGGACACGTCAGGCGGGCCGGTCCGCCGGCTGCCCGATGCGCCCGCCGCCGCCCTGGAGCGACGCAAGCACGAGGTGCAGCCGGAGGAGCTGCCCGACCGTGGAGCTGCCGGGCACCTCGCGCCGGGCCCTGCGGATCGCGTCGACGTGGTACTCGCGGAACCGGGGGTCACGGTGGCGTGACGGCTTGAGGAGCTGCTTGGCGAGAAACCACCCGTACGAGACGAGCTCCTGGAGGAGCTGGCCGCGGTACCGCCGCTCCGAGAGGACGCTCCGGCCGTGACGGCAGAGCATGAGGATGTTCTCGGGCGCGTAGGTGAGGATCTCGTCCGAGAACGGCGTATTCGCGCCGGGATGGAGACGCGTGAACGTCACGATCGAGTGGACGTAGCCGAGGTTCGACCGCAGCAGCGCAGCGTAGATCGCCTCGGTGTCCGAATGCCAGATCGACTCGTCGTAGAACGGGACCTGTTGCGCCACCACGCTCGAGCGGAGCAGCAACGACGAGGGCGAGCCCGTCACGTACGGCCCGCCCGTGAGGCTCTGCCGCACGATTGCGCGACCGTCGAAGTCCTCGCTATCCGTGGCCAGCGTGTCGAGGTCGCGCGCATCCCCGAACAGCCTCCAGCCTCCGACCACTCCGACGTCCGGGTGGCGGTCCGCCACGCCGACCATGAGCTCGAGGCAGTCGTCCGACATCCAGTCGTCCGCATGGAGCACCTTCACGTACCGCGCCTCGGGCGTCGCCGCGGCGAGCGCCCGGTTGTGGTTCGCATAGATCCCGACGTGATCGTCGGCGTGGACGAGGCTGACGCGCGCGTCACGGGCCGCCACCCGCTCCACGATCGCCGCGGTCTCGTCCGTGCTGCAGTTGTCGATCACGACGCACTCCCAGTGGGAGTACGTCTGGGCGAGCACGCTCTGCAACGCCTCCTCGAGGAACTCGGCGCCGTTGTAGACGGGCATGACGACCGCGACGAGCGGTGCTGCGCCTTCGGCCTTGCTCTCCGGAGTGGATGGAGTCTCGTCGGACACGGGTCGGTTCCCCTCCGCGTCGTTCCCGCGCCGCGGATCGCTCATACAATCACCGTAGTCCCGCCGGACGTCCAGAGGCGGGGCCATCGGGCGGCGGGACGGCTCTCGCGCCCCGCCGGCGCTTCTCAAATGTCCATCCGTCACCCAGCATGAGACGCATGCTCCGGCCACGCGCAGACCGGCCCGCCGGCACCGACCTGCTTCTCGTGTGCTCCTCCGGCGGCCACCTCCTCCAGCTCACGTCGCTCGCGCCGGCGTGGGACGGGCTGAGCCGGGTGTGGGTGAGCTTCGACAAGAGCGACGTCGCGTCGCTGCTCGCCGACGAGACGGTGATCCACGCATTTGGGCCGACGAACCGCAACATCCCGAACCTCCTACGGAACATCCGGCTGGCGCACCGCGTCGTGCGGCGCCTGCGGCCCAGGGTCCTCGTGACGACGGGCGCGGGCGTCGCCGTCCCGTTCGCCTGGCTCGCGAGGTTGTCGGGCGCGAAGGTCGTCTACGTCGAGAGCTTCACGCGGATCGACACCGTGTCGCTCAGCTGCCGGCTGATCCGGCCGGTCGCGAACCGCGTGTACGTCCAGTGGCCCGAGGCGGCGGGGCTCGTCCGCGACTCGCGGTACGTCGGAAACCTGTTCGCCGACGCCTGATGATCGTCGTCAGCGTCGGAACCAACGAGGCGCGCTTCGACCGCCTCCTCGAGTGGGTCTCCGGGCTCGGCGGCGAGGAGCGCATGCTGGTCCAGCACGGGCCCTCCGAGATCCGGCCCGCCGGAGCATCGTGCGTGCCGTACCTCTCCTTCGACGAGCTCGCCGACCTCGTACGACAGAGCCGGGTCTTCGTCACCCACGCAGGAGTGGGCTCGATCATGATGTCGCTCTCCGTCGGGAGGCGGCCCGTCGTCGCCCCGCGCCTCGAGCGCTTCCGCGAGGCGGTCGACGACCATCAGGTCGGACTTGGACGAAGGCTCGAGCAGGCCCACCTGGTGACGCTCGTCGAGAGCGCCGACACGCTGGCCGCCGCGTTGGCCCAGGCCGACCACGCGGCGGAGATGGCGGTGCGCGGGACCGCGCTCAGCCGCGACCTCGGCGACTACCTGCGGCTCCAATGTCGTCCGGCGTGAGCCACGACCGCTCCGCGGCCGGCCGAGGCGCCTTCGTCAGCGGCCTCAGCTGGAAGCTCTCGGCGCAGCTGGTCACCCAGGCGACCCGCCTCGTCGTCGCGATTCTCCTGGCGCGGCTGATGTCGCCCGTCGAGTTCGGCATCGCGGGGCTTGCGCTCGTGTTCGCGCCGCTCGCGTACGTCTTCACCGACCTCGGCGCGGTCCTCGTCCAGCAACGCGAGCAGACGGAGAACGACCGCGCGACCGCCTTCTGGCTGAGCCTCGCGATCGGCACGGTCCTGACGGTGGTCGGGCTCCTCGCCGCCGCGCCGATCGCCGACTTCTACGGCGAGCCCCAGGTGGAGGACCTCTTCATGGTGCTCTCCCTGAGCTTCCTGCTCACCGCGGCGGCCACCACCCACAGCGCGCTCCTCCATCGGGCGATGGAGTTCCGACGGATCGAGATGGCGAACATGGTCGCGGTCCTCGGGGCGTCCGTCGTCGCGGTCGTTGTCGCCGTTCTGGGCGGAGGGGCGTGGGCGATCGTGCTCCAGCAGGTCGCGAACTCCATCCTGTACCTCGCGCTCCTCTGGCGGGCGAGCCACTGGCGACCCTCGCGCCGCTTCTCACGCGCCAGCGTCCGCGAGCTCTGGTCGTTCTCGGCCTCGAACCTCGGGGCCAACCTGCTCCACTACTTCGAGCGCAACACCGACAACCTGCTCATCGGCCGGTTTCTCGGGCCAGCGTCGCTCGGCGTCTACTCCATCGCGTACAACCTGATGCTCTACCCGGTCACGCGGTTCGCGGCGCCGATCCACCAGGTCATGTTTCCGCTCCTCTCTCGCGTGCAGGACGACGACGAGCGCGTCGTGCGCCTCTGGCTGCGGGTGACCCGGATCGTCGCGGTCGTCGTCGCGCCGATGATGGTCGGGCTCGTCGTGGTCGCGCCCGAGCTCGTCCACGTCCTGCTCGGCAGCAAGTGGAGCGCCGCCGTGCCCGTGATCCAGATTCTCGCGCTCGCGGGACTCGTCTACGCAGTGAGGATCCCGTCCACCAGCGTGCTCCTCGCGAAGGGACAGGCTGGCACGTTGTTCCGTTTCAGCGCGATCAGCGCGGTCGTGCTCGTCACGGGGTTCGCGATCACGGTCTCGTGGGGGGTCAACGCGGTCGCGATGTCCTTCTCGGCGGCGTTCGTCGCGATGACCCCGCTGCTCGTCTGGCTCGCCGCCCGAACCGTCGGCGGGTCGGTGCGGGCGTATGCGGCGAACCTCGTCGGCGTGACGGTCGCGACGGCCGTCATGGCGGCCGTCGTCGTGCCGTTCCGCTCCGTGCTCGTCGACGCGGGGCTACGGCCGGTGCTCGTCCTGCTCGCGACGGTCGCGGTGGGAGCGGTCGTCTATCTCCCCGTCTGCGCGCGCCTCGTGCCCGATCTCATGGAGGAGCTGCGCCGGGGGCTCCAGGCGCTTCGGAGACGGCGTGCCGCCCGCCGGCCCGTCGTCAACGCGGAGGCGACGCAGGATCCCTGACGCCGGGCTACGCGCCTCAGCCGGGGCGGTACGCGTCGTTCCCGCGAAGGATCACGAGCAAGGCCGCGAGATGGCCGCGCCGGTAGCTCGCGCCGCCGGCGCCGACGACGGTGCGCAAGGCCTCGCCGAGGCCGATGCCCGCGCGCTCGGCGAGCGAGGCGAGCCTCCCTCGGTGGCGCCTTGCATAGCGAAGACGGCTGGCCGCGAGCATCGGCAGGAGCTGCGCACGCGGCTTGGACGTCCCCCCCGCGTGGATGCACGTCGCGTCGGGGCAGAAAAGGACGGCGAGGCCGGCGTCGCGCTCGACGCGTCGGCACAGGTCGATGTCCTCCGAGTAGAAGAAGAAGTCCTCGTCCATCCCGCCGATCGTCTCGAGCGCCGTCCGCCGCACGAGGAGGCAGGACCCGGAGAGCCAGTCGACCCTCGCGCGACGCGCGTAGGCGCTCTCCTCGCGTACGACCTCGTCCACCCACCGGGCCCGAGGCAAGAGCCGGTGCAGGAACAGAGCCTGTGCATACGTCGAGACGAGCGACGGGTAGTGCCTGATCGTGAAGTCGACGCTGCCGTCCTCCTTGACCGTGCGGGGGCCGACGACGCCGGCGGTCGGGTCGGCCGCCAGCTCGCCTGCGAGCCGCGCGACCGCATCCGGAGCGATGATCGCGTCGGGATTGAGGAACAGGACGTACGGCGCGGACCCGGAGCGCCACCCGGCGTTGCAGCCGTAGGAGAACCCGCCGTTTCTCGGCATGTGCAGCACGCGAACGCCGGGGAGGCCCTCGACGACCTCGAAGCTGCGCTCGGGGCAGGCGTTGTCGACGACGACGACCGAGACCTCGGCCGCACCCGCGAGCGGCTCGACGGCGCCCAGCAGCCGGTCTCGGCTGTTGTATGCAACAACGACAACATCCACCATGGGCACGGCCATACCGTACGTATGATCGTCAGATGGCCCAGGGCCGCAAGAACCGACGGCGATCGCGTCGCGAACCGCGCTGCGTGCTTGACAGCGACCGCGTCGGCGGAATGATCTGAGCGGGGAGCACGTGAGGGACGAGAGCGACGACACGCCCGCTGCCGAGGCAGCCTCGACGTATGCACTCGTCAGCCCGGTGCGGTCGGAGGCGGAGAACCTCGCGAGAATCGCCGAATGCCTGGCGGCGCAGACCGTGCTGCCGGCTTGCTGGATCATCGTCGACAACGGCTCGACCGACTCCACGCCGACCGTTGTGGCCGATCTGGAACGGCGCTTCGCTTGGGTCCGCTCGCGGTCGATCCCGGGTGCCGATCGCGCGCTTCCAGGGGCGCCGGTCGTCAGGGCCTTCCACGCGGGCCTCGAGCTGCTCCCTCCCGAGTGGCCGGACGTCGTCGTCAAGCTGGACGTCGACACGAGCTTCGACGAGCGCCACTTCGAGGGGCTGCTCGACGCGTTCCGCGACGATCCGCGGCTCGGCATTGCAGGGGGCGTATGCCTCGAGCAGGACGCCGACGGCGAATGGCGTCCGACGCACGTCACCTCCGATCACGTCCGCGGCGCGGTGCGCGCCTATCGCCGCGCCTGCCTCCGCGACGTGCTTCCGCTGGAGGACGGGATGGGGTGGGACGGGATCGACGAGGCCAAGGCCCAGGCGCGCGGCTGGCGCACGCGAACGATCCCCGCTCTCTCGTTCCGGCACCATCGCCCTGTCGGCGCGCGCGACGGCGGGAGCCACAAGCGCCGCGTCGCGGAAGGCCGCGGCGCCCACTACATGGGCTACCGCCCGTCGTACCTCGTCGCGCGATCGCTGTTTCAGGCGCGCCGCGACCCCCGGGCCCTGGCGATGATCGTCGGGTACCTCGATTCGATGATCCGCCGCCGGCCCGTCCTGCCCGACCCCGACGCGGTCCGCGTGCTCCGGGAGAAGCAGCGGCTACGGACGATCCGCACCCGCGGCCGGGAGGCTCGGGGCCAGCGATGAACGAGCGTCGCCGCTACTGTCGCACGATGATCCGATCGATCGCGACGGGCGCCTGAGATGTGCGGTATCTGCGGAGCGATCCAGCTCTCCGGCCGGCCTCGCCGCCTGCTGGGCGACGGGGCGCTGGAGCGGATGTCGGAGGCCATGGTCCATCGCGGGCCCGACGACGCGGGCACGTTCGCCGCGCCGGGCATCGCGCTCTCCGCGCGCCGCCTCAGCATCGTCGACGTGGCCGGGGGGCACCAGCCGGTCTCCAACGAGGACGGATCGATCTGGGCGGTGCAGAACGGGGAGCTGTTCAACCACCGAGACGTCCGCCGCGAGCTCTCGGCGCGACGCCACATGTGCAAGAGCAACTGCGACACGGAGGTCATCCCCCATCTCTACGAGGAGCACGGGGCCGACTTCGCGGATCACCTCCGCGGGATGTTCGCCATCGCGCTCTGGGACGAGAGGGCCCGACGTGGAGTCCTCGTGCGGGACAGGCTCGGGATCAAGCCGCTGTACTACGCGGTCGCGGGAGACCAGGTGCTGTTCGCGTCGGAGCTGAAGTGCCTCCTCGCGTCAGGTGAGGTCGGGGAGGAGCTCGACTACGAGGCGATCGATGCGTACCTGACGCTCGGCTTCTTCCCGTATCCGGCCACGCCGCTCCTCTCCGTCCGCAAGCTTCCCCCCGGCCACCGGATCGTCGTCGAGGACGGTGAGATGCGCGTCGAGGAGTGGTGGCGGTACCCGGAGCCCGCGCCGATCCACGGCCGGTCGGAGGCGGACTGGCGCGACCGCGTGATCGCGAAGCTCCGCGAGTCGGTCGAGCTCCGGCTGATGAGCGACGTCCCGCTCGGTGCGATGCTCTCGGGCGGACTCGACTCGAGTCTCATCGTCGCGCTCATGTCGGAGCTGGCGACCGAGCCGGTGAAGACCTTCTCCGTCGGCTTCTCCGGCATGGGGGTACACAACGAGCTCGCCGACGCGCGGAAGGTCGCGGACCTGTACGGGACCGACCACCACGAGCTCCGCCTGTCGACCGACGAGCCGGTCCTCGACCTCCCTGCGCTCGTGTGGCATCTCGACGAGCCTCTCGCCGACCTCTCCTCGCTCGGCTTCATCGCCCTCTGCGAGCTCGCGCGCAGGGACGTGACCGTGGCGCTCTCGGGACAGGGAGCAGACGAGCTCCTCGGCGGCTACCGGCGGCACCGGTCCGCCGCGTTCGCCGCGCGCTGGGAGTGGGTGCCCGGCCCCGTGCGGCGGGTCGCCGGTGCGTCGGCGGGCATCGCCCCGCAGCGGCTGCGACGTGGGCTTCGCGTGGTCGGCGCGCCCGACCCCGCCAGCCGGCAGCTCGCCCTCACCGCGAAGATGGGCGCAAGCCTCCACGGCTCGCTCGTGACGCGCCGGCTGGCCCAGCTCGACGGGCGAGCTGCCTGGCGCGCCGTCGAGCGGCACGTCCCGCCGGGCGCCGATGCCCTGGCGGCGACGCTCGTGCTCGACGCACGCCTCGGTCTCGTCGACGACATGCTCCACTACTTCGATCGCGCCTCGATGGCGCATTCGCTCGAGGTGCGCGTCCCGTTCCTCGACCACGAGCTCGTCGAGCTGTGCGCCACCGTCCCGACCTCGCTGAAAGTGAAGGACGGCGTGACGAAGTACCTGCTGAAAGAGGCCGCGCGGGGTCGCGTGCCCGACGAGCTGATCGACAAGCCGAAGGTCGGGTTCTTCAACGCCGCCGTCGACCGCTGGTTCTCGACACAGGCCGGCCGCGACGCCGCGGAGGTCCTGCTCGATCCCGGCGCGCGGTACGCAAGCCTGCTCGACCGGAACGCCGTCGCGTCCCTGCTCGATCGTCACCGTCGGGACGCGCGCAGCACGGCGGGGCACGCGTTGCTCGCCGTCGTGATGCTGGAGCTGTGGCTCTCGACCTTCCTGCCCCGTGCGCGAGCGGCATCGCGCGCGCCCGTGACCGCGTCCGCCGCGGCGTCTCTCTAGAGCTTCTGCGCTTGTTCCGACAATCTTTCGAATTGGGGGTGGGCAGGAGACGATCCGGCGATAAGATCAGTGAGCCAGGGGGCCTCAGACCATGGAACTTCATCAGCTCGTAAGAGCCATCAGATCCCACAAGGGCGTCGCGATCGGCGGCGTTGTCGCCGCGATCCTGCTCGCGATCCTCGCGCAGGTCCGCGTCTCGCCGTTCGGGGACCCGATGTTCACGTATCGGCGCCACGCGGTCTGGAGCAGCAAGCTCACCGTCCAGCTCACCCAGGAGGGGTTCCCTGAAGGACGGGTCCTCCAGGGCGGCGAGCAGCGTGACACGCTCGTTGCGCTCGCCCCGCTCTACGCCAGGCTGGCCAACACCGATCAGGTGCGAGCGCGCATGCGCAAGCAGGGGCCGATCCGCGGAGGGATCAAGATCGTGCCGCTGGTCGACGACAACCAGTCGTCGCTTCCGCTCCTCGAGCTCCGGTCGTTCGCCTTCGAGAGGTCGAGCGCCGAGAGCAGGGTGAAGCGGCAGGCAGACGCGTTCATCGGATACATCCAGGCGCAGCAGCGCACGAACGGGGTGCAGCCGAAGAACCGCGTGATCCTCAAGACCGTGAAGGGGCCGACGAATCCGAAGGTCGTGGTCCCGCGGAAGATCACGTTGTCGATCGTGGTGTTCCTCGCGATGCTCGTCGCGACGGGCGGCCTGATCCTGGCGCTCGAGAACCTCAAGCGACGTGGCCCGAAGGCCGCGACCCCCGGTACCGAGGAGCGGCCCCCGCTCGAGGCCATCTCGCCGACGCCCGACGCAGACGCCGGGACGGAGGAGGAGGCGCATCGCGGTCCGACCCGCGCGGAGCCCCCTGCCGCCCAGGCAGACGCCTCGTCCGCAGCCGGCGGCGCCGCCCTGTCGGTCGCGCCGTCCCGCCCGATGCGCACCTTGCGTACCGGCTCGGACCAGGGCGCCCCGTCGGAACCGGGCCACGAGGACGGCTCGCAGGCCGCTCACGGCCGTACGACCCGAGACGACGCGCACCAGCGATCGCGCGCCTCCGGCCGCCGCCGTCGCTGAGCCGTGACGCGAGCGCTCGGGGCAGCTCGTCAGCTCGAGTTCGTCGTCGCGACGGGCGCGATGCTCCTGATCGTCGCGTCTGCGGCGACAGGTCGCGCACCGGTGGCGGTCCCGCTGGCAGCACTGCTCGTCCTGGTGGCGGTCGCACGCCCTGCGGTGATCGAGTGGCGCTCGCTGATCCTCATGCTCCTCCTGATCATCCTGTTCATCCCGATCAGGCGGTACTCGCTCTCGATCAACCTGCCGTTCCAGCTCGAGCCGTACCGCGCCTGGGTGTTTGTGCTCGCGGCGCTCTGGCTGACGGCGCTCCTGCTCGATCCGCGGCTACGGATCAAGCCGACCGGGCTCGAGGCTCCGCTCGCGTTGCTCGGAGTCGCCGTGCTCGGCTCGATCGTGACGAACTACGACTCGATCACGAGCGAGGACCTCGGCACCGAGATCGTCAAGAAGCTGACCTTCTGGGTGGGGTTCGTGATCATCCTCTACATGGTCTCGAGCCTGGCGACGCTCAAGGACGTCGACTTCTATCTCCGAACCCTCGTCATCGGCAGCGCCATCCTCGGCGCGCTCGGCGTGATCGAGTGGAAGACGGGAAGCAACGCCTTCGCCCATCTGAACCGGTACCTGCCGATCGTCAGCCCCGTGGGCGACAACGTCGACGCGTTCCGCGCGGGCCTGACCCGCGCATACGCCTCGGCCCAGCACCCGATCGCGTTCGGCGCTGCGCTCGCGCTGATGTTGCCCATCGCCGTCGTCTACGCGTTCCGCCTCCGCAAACCGCTCTGGTACGCGTGCGCGGGGCTGATCGTGCTGGGCTCGCTCGCATCCGTCTCCCGCACCAGCATCCTCATGCTGCTCGTCTCCGCCGGGATGCTCGCCGTGCTGCGGCCCCAGGCCGCGCGTCAGGCGCTTCCGCTCGTCGTCCCGCTCCTCGTCGTCATCCAGATCGCGCTTCCCGGCACGTTCAGCACGATCCGAGCGTCGTTCTTCCCGAGCGGGGGGCTGGTCGAGCAGCAGGCGAACCAGAACGTCGGCAGCGGCCGGGTCGCGTCGTTCGGCCCGGCGGTCGACGAGGCGTCCGAGCATCCCTTCTTCGGACGAGGCTTCGGGACGCGGATCGTCGGCAACGACCCGAAGCAGAACTCCTTCATCCTCGACGACGAGTGGCTCAGCACGACACTGGAGATCGGCATCGTCGGCCTGCTCGCCTGGGTCTGGATCTTCCTGCGATTCTGCTCACGCGCCGTGGTCGTCGCCAGATCCGACGACAGCGACCGGGGTTGGACGTTAGCCGCCCTCGCGGCCTCTGTCGCCGCGTTCGCCGTCGGCATGGGGTTCTACGACGCGTTCAGCTTCATCCAGGTCACGTTCCTGATGATCATCCTCCTCGGGCTCGGCTCGGTCTTGCTGCGCGACGGCGCGGAGACGGTCGCGCCGGCTCCCGCCGAGGCCTAGGCGGGTGACGGCCTGATGTGCGGCATCGCGGGAGCGTTCTGGCTCGGGGGGCACGCGCCCGGCACGCGTCCGTCGGTCGAACGCATGATCTCGGCCCTCCACCATCGCGGGCCGGATTCGGACGGGTGGAGCAGGTCGGACTTCGCGGAGGTGGCCTTCAAGCGCCTCGCGATCATCGACCTCTCCACCGGTGACCAGCCGCTCGCGAACGAGGACGGCACGATCGAGTGCTTCCTCAACGGCGAGATCTACAACTACGCGTCGCTCCGCGAGGAGCTGCTCGCCCGCGGGCATGTCCTGCGAACGAACTCGGACACGGAGGTGCTGCCTCACCTCTACGAAGAGCTCGGTGAGGGGATGTTCGAGCGGCTCCGCGGCATGTTCCTCGTCTGCGTCGTCGACCATCGACGTCGCTCGATCCTGCTGGCGCGCGACCAGCTCGGCGTGAAGCAGCTCTACTACGCCCGCACTCCGAGCTCCGTCGTCTTCGCAAGCGAGCTGAAGGGAGTGCTGGCCTCCGGCGCGGTCGACCCCGAGGTGGACGACGCGAGCCTCGTCTCGTACCTCTCGCTCCTCTACACGCCCGAGCCCCACACGCTCGTGAAGGGCGTCGCGAAGCTCCCCCCGGGCTGCCTGCTGCGGCTCACGCCGGACGGCGTCGAGGAGTCGCGGTACTACGAGCTGACGACGAAGGGCGCGCCGCTCGACATCTCGACGGAGGAGGCCGCCGACCGCGTCGTCGACCTTCTCGCCGAGAGCGTCGCGTTGCAGCTCCATGCGGACGTTCCCGTCGGCATCAGCCTTTCGGGCGGGATCGACTCGAGCGCCATCGCCTGCCTCGCCACGCTCACGGAGAGCAGAGCCGGCCTCACCGCGCTGACGATCAGCTGGCCCGACACGCCGCCGGAGGAGGTGTCGTACTCGCGTCGGCTGTGCGCCGAGCTCGGGATGGCGCAGGAGATTCTCGAGCCGGAGCTCGGCAACATCGAGGACGAGCTTCCGCTCCTCGCGTGGATGAGCGACGAGCCGGTGGCCGACCCCGCGACCTACTCGCAGTTCAGAGTCTCCGAGGCGGCGGGGCAGCGCGTCAAGGTGCTGCTCGGGGGCGCCGGCGGCGACGAGCTGTTCGGCGGCTACGGGCATTACGTCCTTCCGAGGAAGAAGGCCGCCTACGCATCGCTGCCCGGAGCACTCCAGCGGCAGCTTCGCCGCGTCACGGTGCCCCGCTGGATCGACGAGGACTCCGCCGACGCGCTGATCGGGTACTCGCGCTCGCGGCGCCTCTGGCATCGCCGCAGCACGACGCACCTCACGCAGGACGAGGAGCGCAGCCTCGCGGCCGCGATCCCGGGCTCATTGGCGCCCGGAGCGAACGTCGATCGGCTGTTCGGCGCGTACCGTCACGAGGACCCGCTGAACCAGCAGCTGCTCGTCGACCTTCGCTCGTACCTGCCCGAGCAGCTCCTGCCGATGCTCGACCGCGCGACGATGGCCGCGTCGATCGAGGGCCGGGTCCCGTTCGTGGACGTGCCGCTGGTCGAGTTCTGCGCCTCGTTGAGCAGCAGGACGAAGCTCGGCTGGCCGTACGCGCGGAAGCGCCTCCTCAAGCGCGCGATCTCGAAGTGGGTCCCGCAGGAGATCCTCTCGGGGCGGAAGTCCGGGATGCCCTCGCACTTTCCGACGTTCATGGCTCGCAACCCCGACACGATCCGCAGGGTGTTGCTCGGCCCCGAGGCGTACGCCAGGACGGTCCTACCGAGCGAGTGGTTGGAGGCACGTCTCCGCACGGCCGACGAGATGGTCCGCAGCTTCCCCGTGCTGTACGCACTCGTGATCTTCGAGATCTGGCACCGCCTGTTCGTCGTGGAGCGCGCCTACGAACGGCCGTCGATGCAGCTCGCGGAGCTGTTCCGGCTTCCGCAGGCCGTCGCTTCAGCTCGCGACTGACCGTTCCGCTGGCGTTCAGCAGCTGCGTGCGAAGCGGTCGTCGCTGAGCAGCCCGACACCGCGCTCGAGGACGTTGGAGGGGTCGACGCTGATGTCCGACGACAGCGGGATCTCCCTGCGCAGGTTCACCGCGGAGAAGGCGCCGTGGGTCGGCCCGAACGTGTTGTCGCGGATGCAGATGTTGCGGGGGTAGCTCTCCGCCGGATTGGCTTCGGTGCCGAACCAGCTCAGGAAGATGTGCGACGTCGTGCCGTTGTTCGTGAACCGGTTGCCCTCGATCAGGCCGTTCGTCGAGTACCCGACGAAGATCGCCTGCGAGTGGACGTCGCTTCCCTCGCCGATGTAGAAGTTCTGGAAGGTATTGCCGATGATCCTGAACCGATCGGGTGCGGCGCCGGCCGGCTCGTCCCAGATCTGGCTGTCCTTCACTTGCCCCTGGCCGTCGAAGGAGCTACCGCGGATCGTGATGTCGTCTGCGCCGAAGATGCCGAAGCCGTGTGCGCTGCCGCCGACGAACGAGGAGCCGTCGGAGCCCGGGTCGAAGTCGATCGTCCCGGCGACCTGCGCTCCCTGGAGCATCACTCCGGCTCGCTTGAGGACCAGGCCGCCGTCGACCCCGAAGGACGCGGCGCCGGAGGGGGGATGCACGAGCACGGGCCCGGGGGACATGGACTCGATGGAGCGCTGCAGGTCCGACCCACTGACGGTGTTCGCGATCTCGAGCGAGAGTGCGACGGAGTAGGCGATCTTCAGCCGCGCATGGCGGCCGGTGCGAAGCTCCAGATCCGCCTGCAGCGTGTGGTTGCCGAGGGTGAACGCGCGCTTTCCCTGTCCGCCCTTCCTCGCGAGGACGAACGGGGCCTTGCGGTCGACCGCGTAGACCTTCCCCGACGCAGCCGGCTCGTCGAGGTAGAACGTGACCTGACGGATCGCGCCGTCGTTCTTCACCGTGACCACCGACTGCTGACCGACGGTCGAGCCATGGAGCCGGCTGACCTCCGTTTCGTGACCGGGCGCGTAGTACACGAGCATCGGGCGCTTCGAGGGCGGCACTGCGGTCCCGGGCGCATCGGGCACCACCGCGATCCCGACCGCCGCAGTCACGAGCGCGACGAAAACCGCGACTCGCATCATCGACCGTCTCCCCCGTCCGGCGCTCAACTCCACCCCGTGGCTCCCTGCGTCCCGGTCTCGTGTCTCGTCACGCCGCCCGAGCGCCCCCACGGCTCTCGAGGCGCAGCACGCGCGACGAGCTCACAGTCTAGCGGCCGAAAACGCGGAGCAGGAAGCCCCGAGAGCCGGGTGGCCGCGTCGAAGCGGCCACCCGGCTCGGCGGGATCAGCACGATCCGTAGAACTGCGGGCTCGTGCTGCTCGCGTCGCGTTCGATCACGATCCCCGAGCTGGAGGGGATCTCCGACCGGAAGTTCACGTCGTAGTACGCGCCGTGCGTGTTGTTGAACGTGTTGTTCCTCACACAGATGTTCCGCGGCCAGCTCGAGCCCGGGTCGGCAACGCCGCCGAACCACGTGAAGAAGATGTGCGAGGTCGTCCCGTTGTTCGTGAACGTGTTGCCCTCGATCAGGCCGTTCGTGGAGTAGCCCACGTAGATGGCCTGCGAGTGCACGTCACTTCCTTCGCCGATGTAGAAGTTCTGGAACGTGTTGTTCCGGAACACCCATCCGGTGGGGGGATCGCCGGACGGCTGATCCCACATCGTGATCCCGTCCTTCACCTGGCCACCACCGTCGAACGTGTTGCCTTCGAGGAGGATGTTGTCGGCGCTCCAGATCGCGACGTGATTCGCCTTCGAGTTGATCAGCTTGCTGCCCGAGGCGCCCTTGTTGAAGGTCACGCCGCCCTGGATGGTCGCGTTCTGCACGGTCACGTTCGGGCTGTCCAGGCTGATGCTGCCCGTCACGACGACGTTCGAGATCGTCGCTCCCGCCGTAGCCCGGCTGCGGAAGTCAGACGCGCTGATCGTCTGCGTGCCGCCGCCACCCGAGGGAGGGGGAGGGGGAGGCGGGGGCGGTGCCTGCGGGCAGGCGGACGTCGCGACCATCAGCACCGCCTGCTGCGACCTGTTGCCCTTGGCGTCGACGGCGTCGACGGCGAGCGTGTAGTTCGTTCCGCACTTCAGGCCGCTGAAGATGCCGGTCGTCGTGGACGACGTCGACACGCGCGACCCGTTGAGGTACAGGCCGTAGCCCGTCACGCCGACGTCGTCGGTCGAGCCCTTCCAGGCGAGCGCGATGCTCGTCTCGGTGCGGGTCGAGGCGGCGACGTTGGTCGGGGTCGAGGGAGCCGTCGTGTCGGAGGGCGGCGGCGGCGGTGGGGTGGTGCCGCCCGACGGGGGCGGGGTGGTGCCGCCCGACGGGGGCGGGGTGGTGCCGCCCGACGGAGGCGGCGTCGATTCGCAGTCCGACGTCGACACGATCAGCTCTGACTTCGGTCCGAGGTTGCCCTTGGTATCCACGCCCGCGACGGCGTACCGGTAGCGGGTGTCGCAGGTTGCGTTCCGGTCGGTCCACTGGTTGGTGAGGCCGCCGTGCACGCCCGGGCCTTCGCCGATCTTCTTTCCGTCACGGAAGATCTGGTAGCCGGCCATGCCGTTGTCGGCCGCGCTCGAATCCCAGCGGAGCACCACCGTCGTCCCGCTCACCGAGAAGGTGTGCAGGTTCGGCGGCGCCGTCGGGTCCGCCGAGTCGCTCGGCGGCGGCGTCGTGTCGTCCGGCGGGGGCGGCGTCGTGTCGTCCGGCGGGGGCGGGGTCGTGTCGTCCGGAGGCGGGGGCGTCGTGTCGTCGGGCGGCGGCGGGGTGTTGTCGCCCGGCGGCGGCGTCTCGCACGCGGGCGTCGAGACGCTCAGCTCCGCCTTCGGTCCGAGGGTGCCCTTGGTGTCGACACCGGCGACGGCGTAGCGGTACTGGGCCCCGCAGTCGGCGTTGCGGTCGGTCCACTGGTTGGTGAGGCCGCCGTGGACGCCCGGGCCCTCGCCGATCTTCGCGCCGTCACGGAAGATCTGGTAGCCCGCCATGCCGTTCGCGGCGGTGCTCGAGTCCCAGCGAAGCACGATCGTGGAGTCGTCCACCGACGCCGTGTGCAGGTTCGGCGGCGCCGACGGCGCGGTCGAACCGCTCGGCGGGGGCGTCGTGGAGCAGGTGGCAGTCGCGGCCGTCAGCGAAGCGACGGCGGAGCGGTTCTGTGCGTTGTCCGCGGCGTCCACGCCGAACGAGTAGGTCTTCCCACACTGCAGGCCGCCGAAGTCACCGGTCGTCCCGCTCGCCGTTCCGACCTTCGCGCCGTCGCGATACAGGCCGTACTCCGCGATGCCCGAGGGGTCGGTCGACGCCGTCCACCCGAGGCTGACGCTCGTCTGCGTCGCCTTCGTCACGCCGACGTTCCCGGGCGCGGCCGGCGGTTTGTGATCGGAGCACCTGGCGGTCGAGAAGAAGACGTCGCTGCGCGCGGACTCGTTGCCCGCCGCGTCGGTCGCCTCGATGCCGATCTGGTACGTCTGGCCGCAGGAGAGGTTGGTGATCGTGGCCGACGGCTCGTTCCAGCGGCCGACCCAGAAGCCACCGACGTAGAGGCTGTAGCCGACCACGCCGAAGTCGTCGGTCGACGGGGTCCACGCGAGGATCACCGCGTTCTCGGTCGAGGCGACGCTGTGCACGTCCGTCGGGACGCTCGGGGGAGAGACGTCACGGCAGGGCGAGGTCGAGACGACCGTGGACGTCTTGCGCGAGCGGTTCCCTGCATCGTCGAACGCGTCGACGCCGACCGTGTAGCCGCGACCGCAGGCGAGATCGCGAAGCGTGTAGCGGCTTTCGCTCGTCTCGCTCTTCCGCGATCCGTCGAGGTACACGCCATACCCCTCGACGCCGACGTTGTCCCAGGTACGGGACCAGTCGAGCCGGACGCTGCTGGCGTCCGCGCTCTGGACGTCGAGGTTCTGGACCGGCCTCGGAGCACGCCGGTCGTTGTACGCGTTGCGGGTCGATTGCGACACATGGCCGCGCGAGGCGGCGAGGGTGGTCGGTACGAGGATGGCCGCGATGACGAGCAGGACCATCCAAAAGGTGGGGGAGTGGCGGCGGCTAGGCATGCCGTTTCCCTCGGAGCTTCGGGAGGCGTTTCCCACCCCTATTTGGGGTACTTTCGTCAGCGAGTCAGGCTAGGTCCGTGTAGGCCGAACGTCTGCCCCGGCGCATGAAATGGGCCAGTTCCAGCCTATTCCTGCGGTTCGGCGAATTACCCTCGTTCGGGCGATCGTGGGTGTCGCTCGAACGAGTGACCCACTTGAGGAGCATAGGACGGAGGCTGCGCGCAGGCCGAAACCGGCTTTCGCGCCGCGGCGGAAGGTACGCTCGATGCCGTGCTGAGCCCCGCGGTCGACAACCTCGTCGCGCAGCTCACGCGGCTTCCGGGCATCGGCACGCGGACCGCTCAGCGGCTCGCCTTCCACATCCTCGCCGCGCCGACCGACGAGGCGAACGCGATCGGGCACGCCATCGCCGACGTGAAGGAACGGGTGCGCCCGTGCCCCGAGTGCGGCAACCTGACCGAGGAGGAGCTCTGCGGCGTCTGCGCCGACCCGCGACGCGATCGAACGGTGATCTGCGTTGTGGAGCAGCCCGTCGACGTTCTCTCGCTCGAGCGCACGCACGAGTACCGAGGCCTGTATCACGTGCTCGGCGGCGCGCTCTCCCCGCTCGACGGGGTCGAGCCCGGAGACCTGCGGATCGCCCGGCTGCTCGACCGCGTCGGCGCGGACGGCGTCGAGGAGGTCGTGCTCGCGACGAACCCGACGATGACCGGAGAGGCCACGGCGGCGTACCTTGCCGACCGCCTGCGCGACCGCGTCACCGTCACGCGGCTCGCGAGCGGGCTGCCCGTCGGCGGCGACCTCGAGTACGCCGACGAGGTCACGCTCGGACGTGCGCTCGCGGGGCGCCGTCCGGCGTGAGCCGGCAGGGACTCCGCGCCTTCGGCTAGAACAGCACTGCGATGAGCCTTCACGCGCGAATCGGCGTCGTCGGCGCGACGGGTGCGGTCGGCACCGTCACGCTCGCGTTGCTCGCCGAGCGCGGATACGACGAGGTCCGGGCCTTCGCGTCGGGCCGCTCGGCCGCCAGCAGGGTCCCGTTCGGAGACAGGGAACTCGTGGTCGAGGAGGCGACACCGGAGGCGCTCGGTGCCGGCGACCTGGACCTTTGCCTGTTCTCCGTGGGGACGACGGCCAGTCGCGAGCTCGTCCCCGCTGCGTCGGCCGGCGGAGCGCTCTGCGTGGACAAGTCGTCGGCGTACCGGCTCGTGGACGGCTACCCGCTCGTCGTCCCGGAGGTCAACGGCGAGCGTGCGCTCGACGCGCTCGGCCGCGACCGGATCGTCGCCAATCCGAACTGCTGCACGATCCCGCTGACCTGCGTGCTCCGCCCGTTGCACGAAGCGGCCGGACTCGTCCGCGTGCGCGTGTCGACCTACCAGTCGGTCTCCGGCGCCGGCGCCCAGCGCATGAGCGCGCTCGCGGCCGAGCCGCCGGAGGACCACGACCTCTCGATGGACTGGAGCTGGGAGGGCGACGAGTCGGACGAGGAGGCCAAGCTCCGCGCCGAGACGCGAAAGATCCTCGAGCTGCCCCAGCTCCCGATCTCGGCGACGTGCGTGCGGGTGCCGGTGATGGTCGGGCACTCCGAGGCCGTGTGGATCGAGCTCGCGCGTCCGCTCGACCCGGACGAGGCGAGAGAGGTGCTGCGCGAGGCGCCGAGCGTCCGCGTGCTCGACCTGCCGGACTTCCCGACACCGCAGGACGCCGCGGGGCAGGACGAGGTGCTCGTCGGCCGGGTCCGCCGAGACGGCGCGTCCCCGGGCGGGCTCGCCCTCTACCTCTCCTGCGACAACCTCCGCAAGGGGGCCTCGCTCAACGCGATCCAGATCGCCGAGCTGCTCCTCGCTGCGGTCGCTCCGGTGGCTCGTTAGACCCCCGTCCCGGGCCAAATCGGGCCGGCCGAAACCGCGTCGCGCCCGTCGCCCTCCCCAGAAGTTCAGGTCCGGTTCAGACGAGAGGCTGGACCCGTGTCAAGAGGTTGGCGAACCTCCCCCTTCGGAGTATCGTGAGGTGCGGGGAAACGGAACGTCAACGGCAAGTCACTCACGGGTGGGTCGTGGGGGGCGAGCGGTAATCGGGGGAGGGGAACGTGAGTGCAGTCTCACCAGAGGCTCTAGCGGCATCTGCCGAGTACGCCGCTGGCCGCGCACCGACGTGGCGGTCCAGCCGTGGCTGGCTGATGCGGAGGTTGCTCCTGCTGGCGGACCTGGTCGGGCTCGTGACGGCGTTCGTCGTCGCGCAACGGCTCGTGGAGTCGCCGTCGCCGGTCGACACGGTCGTACCGCAATGGGAGCTCGTGCTCTTCTGCGCGAGCTTGCCGCTGTGGGTCGTCCTCGCGCGGCTTCACGGCCTGTACGACAGGGACGAGGAGCGAACGGACCACTCGTCGGTCGACGACTTCTTCGGCGTCCTCCAGGTCGTCACGATCGGAACCTGGGTCTTCCTCGTCGCCACGCACGTGATCCAGGTCGCGCATCCGACGCTCGAGCGCCTCGTCGTCTTCTGGGGACTCGCGATCGGGTTCGTCTGGTTCTTCCGCGTCCTGATCCGCTTCGTCGGGCGACGTCAGGCCGCATACGTGCAGAACGTCCTCATCGTCGGCTCGGGCAACGTCGCCCGGCTGCTCGCGGAGAAGATGGGGAAGCACCGCGACTACGGGCTCAACATCGTCGGGTTCGTCGACCACGACGAGGGCGCGGCACAGAACGGCGGCCCCGCGCTCGAACTTCTCGGGACGACCCACGACCTCCGTCAGCTCGTGCACCAGCACCGGATCGATCGTGTGGTGATCGCATTCTCGAACGACTCGCACGAGCAGACGCTCGACGTGATCCGACTTCTCCAGGACCAGAGGGTGCAGGTCGACATCGTCCCGCGGATGTTCGAGGTCCTCGGAACGAGCGCCGAGCTCCATGCGATCGAGGGCATTCCGCTCGTCGGGCTCGCCCCGCCGCGCCTGTCCGGCTCGTCGCGCTTCCTGAAGCGGTCCTTCGACCTCATCGGCGCGACGTTCGGGCTCGTCCTCCTCTCGCCGGTCTTCCTCGTCGCGGCGATCGCGATCAAGCTGGACTCGCGTGGCCCCGTCTTCTTCCGGCAGGTGCGAATGGGAGAGGACGAGCGGACGTTCCGGATCTTCAAGTTCCGCACGATGGTCGTCGACGCCGAGACCCGGAAGGAAGAGGTCGCCCACCTCAACATGCACCGCGAGGACGACCCGCGGATGTTCAAGGTGCCGGAGGATCCCCGCGTCACCCGGGTCGGCGCCTTCCTCCGGCGGTCCCGGATCGACGAGTTGCCACAGCTGATCAACGTCCTCAAGGGCGAGATGTCCCTCGTCGGCCCGCGACCGCTGATCCTCGACGAGGACCGGTACGTCGAGCGGTGGGCGCGGCGGCGCCTGAGCCTCCGGCCCGGCATCACGGGGCTGTGGCAGG
>DASXAW010000044.1:0-30153 GCA_036406535.1 Gaiella sp. | reverse complement strand
CCCTCGAGGATCTTGAGCAGCGCCTGCTGCACGCCCTCGCCCGAGACGTCGCGCGTGATGGACGGGTTGTCCGCCTTCCGCGCGATCTTGTCGACCTCGTCGATGTAGATGATCCCCGTCTCGGCCTTCTTGATGTCGAAGTCGGCCGCCTGGATCAGCTTCAGGAGGATGTTCTCGACGTCCTCTCCGACGTAGCCGGCCTCGGTCAGCGCCGTCGCGTCGGCGATCGCGAACGGGACGTTGAGGATCCGCGCGAGCGTCTGGGCGAGCAGCGTCTTCCCGCAGCCCGTCGGGCCGAGCAGGAGGATGTTCGACTTCTGGAGCTCGACGTCGGCCTCGTCCGCCTGGCCCATGCGCACGCGCTTGTAGTGGTTGTAGACCGCGACCGAGAGGGTGCGCTTCGCCTCCTCCTGGGAGACGACGTAGTCGTTGAGCACCGCGTAGATGTCGCGCGGGCGCGGGAGGTTGTCGAGGTCGAGCGCCGCCGGGGTCGTGAGCTCCTCATCGATGATCTCGTTGCAGAGATCGATGCACTCGTCGCAGATGTAGACGCCGGGACCGGCGATCAGCTTCTTCACCTGGCGCTGGCTCTTGCCGCAGAAGCTGCAGAGCAGCTGCTCGTTTCCCTCGCTCGCTCGGGCCACTGATCTCCTCTTTTACTAGGAAAGCACTGGTTCGGCTACCCGGTCGCGTCGATTCGCCTACCGGTGGGTGATCACGCGGTCGATGATCCCGTACTCCGTCGCCTCCTCGGAGGTCATGAAGTAGTCGCGGTCCATGTCGGCGCGCACCTTTTCCGTGTCCTGGCCGGTGTGGTGGGACATGATCTCTTCCAGCTTCCGCTTCAAGGCGATGGTCTCCCTCGCGTGGATCTCGATGTCGGAGGCCTGGCCCTGGTAGCCGCCCCACACCTGGTGGATCAGGATCTTCGAGTTCGGCAGCGCCATCCGCTTCCCTTCGGCGCCGCCGGCGAGGAGAAGCGCGCCCATGCTCATCGCGATCCCGACGCAGATCGTCGAGACGTCCGGCTTGATGAACTGCATCGTGTCGTAGATCGCGAGGCCGGAGTACACCGAGCCGCCCGGTGAGTTGACGTAGAGGAAGATGTCCTTGTCCGGGTCCTCGGACTCGAGGTGCAGCAGCTGGGCGATGATGAGGTTCGCGATCTGGTCGTCGACCGCGGTCCCGAGGAAGATGATCCGCTCGTTGAGCAGACGCGAGTAGATGTCGAACGACCGCTCGCCACGGGACGTCTGCTCGATCACCATCGGGATCAGGGGGCTCATCGCTGCTCCTCGCTTCCGGGGGTCCACAACTTCGTCTCGCCGGCGGGCTTCTCCTTGTCCGGCGTCCAGATCGCCTCGCGGGCGGCATGCGTCTCCGGCGCGATCGGCTTCACGTCGGCGGCGAGCCGGTCGAGCGCGGCACGGAGCCGAAGGTCCTCGCGGAGCTGCTCCTGGTGCCCGTGCGCCCAGATGTCGTCGATCACCTCGTCCGCGTCGTCGCCCGACACCTCGGCCTGCTCGCGGATCAACTCCTTGACCTCGTCGTCGGTGACGACGATTCCCGCCTTCTCGGCGAGGGCCTCGAGCGCCAGCTCGCGCGCGACCGACTGCGCCGCCTCGGCCCGGACCTGGGCGGTGAGCAGCTCGGGGGTCTGTCCCGTCGCCTGGAAGTACGCCTCGGGCGTGATCCCCTGGTTCGCGAGCGAGCGGACGAACGCGTTCAGGAGCTCACGCGCGCGTGCCTCGACGAGCGGGCCTGCCGCCTGGACGCCGGAGGCGCGCACGAGCTCGTCGACCGCCGCGGAGCGAAAGTCCGCGTCGATCCGCTCGTCGACCGCTTCCCGGATCCGGCCCTCGATGTCCGCCTGCAGATCGGCGAAGGTGTCGAACTCGCTCGCCGACCGCGCCAACTCGTCGTCGGCGTCCGGGAGCACCTTCTCGTTCACGTGCTTGACCTCGACCTCCACCTCGGTCTCGGTCCCGTCGCCGAGCGTGTAGCGGACGGTGCGCGTGTCGCCGGCACGCGCACCAACGAGCGCCGACTCGATCTCCCCGAGCAGGCGCCCGGCGCCGAGCTCGATCACGGTGTCGGGCTGCCCCTCGCCGTTCGCGCCGGCCAGGTCGACGACGAGGGTGTCACCCTCGCGCGCCTCCCGCTCGTCGGCCGGAACGAGCTCCGCGACCGAGTTGCGGAGCGCGTCGACCTCGTGCTGGACGAGCTCCTCGGGGACGACGGACTCGGCGCGCGGAACCTCGAGCGTCGTCCAGTCGACGATCTCGGGCGTCGGCTGCACCTCCACGGTCGCGCTGAAGCTCCAGGGCTCGCTCTCCGAGGTCGGCAGCTCGAAGTCGTACTCGGGCGTCGCAACGGGACGGAGGCGGGAGCGCGCGGCGGCGTTCCAGAACCAGCCGCCGATGTGCGACTCGACCGCCTCGACCCAGAGGCGGTCTCGGCCCACGTTCGCGAGGAGCACCTGGCGCGGCACCTTGCCCTTGCGGAAGCCGGGGATGCGGACGGAGCCGGCGAGGTCGGAGGCCGCGTGCTCGACGGCGTGCTCGAGCTCGTGCGGCGAGACGTCGACCTTGAGGCGGACGCGGTTCCCGCCGAGCTCCTCGACCTGGCTCATGCGGCCATTCAAGCAGAGGCCGTGCGGGCGACCGGGTCAGCGGCCCGAGATGCGGGCGGAGGGACTCGAACCCCCAAGGGCCGAAGCCCACCGGGACCTAAACCCGGCGCGTCTGCCAGTTCCGCCACGCCCGCGCGGACGGAGCGTACCGCGGCGTTCCGCGGGACTCAGCGGCCCAGCAGGAGCTCGACCGTCTCGCGCACGGAGTCCGCCACGAGGCCGCCGAGGGCGATCAGCGCGAACGACGCGAACGCGACGAACGGCTCGTTCGTCTGGATGACGAGGAGCGCGCAGAATGCGCCGACGACGACGGCGGCGATGGCGAGCGGCCGGCGGGTCTTCGTCCCGAGCACGAGACCTCCGAGGAACACGATCCCGAACACGATGATTCCGACTGTCATGACGCGAGGGTAGGACCGCCCCCGGACGGACCGGACCCTTCCCGCGCCTCGCCAACTCGACCGGCCGGCGCTGCGGCAGTCTTGGGGAGTGCGCGAGCGGGCTCCCTGGTACCACCGCCGGATCGGCCTCCACGGGGCCGTCGCAGTCGCGCTCGTCGTCTCGTCGGCCGTCGTCGGCTTCCTCACGCACGGCGGCGGCGGCTGGCACGCCGTCCAGGCCGGGCTGCTCGTCTGCGGCGCCGCCGCGTACCTCCTGGGGCTCGCCCGCTCGCCGGACTGAGCGCGAGGGCCGACGCTAGGCCGCTGCGACGCGGTCCCGGACGATCGTGGCGAGGACGTCCACGACTGCCGGGTCGAACTGCGTGCCACTGCACCGACGGAGCTCTGCGACCGCGTCCTCGACGGAGCGCGCCGTCCGGTACGGGCGAGAGGACGTCATCGCCTCGAACGCGTCGCACGCGCACACGATCCGCGACGCGCGTGGGATCTCCTCTCCGGCGAGCCCGTCCGGATAGCCGGTGCCGTCCCACCGCTCGTGGCTCGAGCGGACGATCGTCGCGGCGTCCCGGAACGCGGGCGAGGCCCGCAGGATGCGCTCGCCCACGACGGTGTGCTGGTGGATGAACTCCCACTCCCGCTCGTCGAGCTGCCCCGGCTTCCGAAGGATCTCGTCCGGCACCGCGACCTTGCCGAGGTCGTGGAGCTGCGCGGCGCGGGCGAGCTCCTCGAGCTCGGCGCCGGCCAGGCCGAGGCGCTGCCCGACCGCGAGCGCGAGCGCGGCCACCCCTTCGAGGTGCGCCTGGAGCGACGGCTCACCGGTCGCGAGCGCCTCGAGGAACGCGTCCATGCTCTGGCCCGCGCCGCCGCGACGCGCCTGCTTCTGCGCGTAGAGCCGCTCGTCGGCGAGGCTCAGCGCGCTGCTGACGTCGGTCGCCTCGTCGGGCAGGACGACCGCGCCGAAGGAGCTGCTCACCTCGAAGCCCTCGCCCGTCTCCGAGAGGGCCCCGCACGCCCGGTCGATCACCTGCTCCGCCTCGCCGGAGACGATCGGCGCGACGACGCAGAACTCGTCGCCGCCGAGCCGGTACGAGGCACCGGCGTCCCCGACCGAGGCTGCGAGCTTCTCGGCGAGCCGGACGAGCAGAGCGTCGCCGGCCGGGTGGCCGAAGCTGTCGTTGTAGCCCTTGAAGCCGTCGAGGTCGAAGATCATCAGGAGCGTCGGCGGCGTGGGAGGCTCGAGCGTCCGGTGGAGGTCGGCGAGCAGCCGCCTGCGGTTGCCGATGCCCGTGAGCGCGTCGGTCAGCGACTCGTGGTGCGTGAGCGCGAAGAGGCGCGCGTTCTCGAGGAACGTCAGCGCGAGCCGGACGATCACGAGGAGGAGCGTGAACGCGGCGAGGGCAACCGCGACGACGTTCAGGCGGGCGAAGTGGTCGTAGACGAGGATCCCGATCGCGGCGAGCGCGCACACCGCCGGGACGGCGAGCAGTGGTCTGCCGTGCGTGTGGAGGTGCCGCTCGTCGTGCGTCCGTACCCAGGCTGCGGTCGCGATGAGGAGGGACGAGAGCGGCCAGAGCACGTCGATCGGCGACCCGGCCTGGTACGTGTCGACGGTGAACAGGTAGACGCCGTCGGCGACCGCCGTGGCGAGCAGCCCGAGCCCGAGGAGGAGCCAACGGCGCTCGATCCGCCAGCCCGCGAGGGAGAAGACGCCGAACACGGCGGAGAGGAGCAGGACGTCGCCGATCGGGTACGCGAGGTTCGTCGCGACCTCGGCGCGCGAGCCCTCGGCGGTGGAGAGCACGACCTCGACCAGGACGGCTGCGCCGAGCGCGGCGGCGGCCACCGACGCGGTCAGGCCGTCGAGCCAGAGTGGACGGGTGATCGCGCGCGCACGACGCCGCAGGAGCAGCACCATGCCGACGTACGCGAGGGGGTAGAAGGCGATCCAGAAGACGTCGGCGACGGACGGGTAGCCCTCGGGCTCGACCGCGATGAAGTAGAGCTCCGCGAAGCTGGTCGACGCGAGCGCAGCGGCGATCACGCTCCAGGCGACACGATCCTGCCGGACGTGGATCGCGCGCGCGGCCGCGATCACCACCGCTGCGGCGATCAACGCCTGGTAGAGCCAGTCGGTCACGAGGGTGTTGAGTGCGTCGCCGGGCGACGTCAGCAGGACGATCGCCGCGTACGCGACGAAGACGGCGTAGACCGTCACCAAACCCGCGTGGGCCCACGAGCGCTCAAGCCGCACGATGGCGTTATCGACCGGGCACGCGCTGCGCTTGAGCGCGCCCGCCGGCTCAGACGCCCACGAGCTCCTTGAACGCGGGCTCCTCGCGGATCGGGTCGAGATCCGAGTCGCTCCTCGCGTAGGAGCGCATGCCGTCCCTCAGCTCGATCGCCTGCCGCAGGTGCTCGAGCGCGTCCCCGGTCCGGCCCGCGAGGCTCTCGCAGCAGGCGAGGTTGTAGAGCGGTACGGCGTACTGCGGCGTGGACTCGGTCAGCTCCCGGGCGCGGTCGGCGACGGCGGCGTACTCACCCGCCTGGTAGAGCGGCTGGAGCGGCGCCCAGACCTCCCAGCCGCTGACCTCGTATGCCTTGCCGGGAACCCCGCCGACCGCCACGATCGTCGTGTTCGGCTCCGCCGCGAAGGCGGTCCGCTTCACGTCCGGCTCGACGAAGACGAACGTGCCCGCCGGGACGTCGCGGCGCTCGCCGTCGAGCTCGAACACCGCAGAGCCCTGGGCCACGAAGTAGAGCTCCTCGCTCCGGTCGGACTCGTCTGCCTCGTCGTGCTCGTTGATGATGCGCTCGCCCGGCTCGCGCGCCGTCCACGTGTTGATGCCGAACGACGTGATCCCGAAGTGGTGCCGGACCGGTCGCCAGGGAGCCCGCCCGTCGGACAGCTCGTCGATCTCGTCGACACGTGCGATCGCAAACCCGCTCATCGCGCCTCCTTCGTCTCGCTCGGGCCCGCTAGCCACTGCCAACCTCGAGCACGACCTTGCCCCGCTTCCCCGGCGCCGCGACCCGCTCGAACGCCGCCCGGGCCTCCGTGAGCGGGAAGACCGAGTCGACCTCCGGGCGAAGCTCGCCCGCGTCCACCACCGCGCCCAACTCCAGCAGCTGCTCGTGGTCGGGTTCGACGACGAAGTAGGTCGCGCCCGGCACCTCCTCCACGATCGTGACGACGCGCTCGCCAGCGGGTATCTCGCCGCCACGAGTGTCGATGACCAGGTCGACCGGCCCACTCTCCACGACGTCGGCGCCGGCGTGTCGCGCCAGCTGGACGGCGATATGCCCTACTCCGCCCGACGCGCCCGTGACCAGCACCCGCTCGCCGCGGGCGAGCCGACCGTGCACGAACAACGCCTGCCAGGCGGCCAGCCCGCCCATCGGCAGCGCTGCCGCCTCGACGTGGCTCAGTCGCGCCGGTTTCGGCGCAAGCACCCGCTCCGGGACAAGGGCGTACTCGGCGGCCACGCCGTCGCGATCGAACGGGGTCAGCGCATACACCTCGTCACCGCCGTCGACGAGGACGCCCGAAAGCTCGTACGACGGAATCGCCGGCAGTCGATCGACCGGCCACTCCAACTCGCCGCGCGTGATCGCCGCCGCATGGACGCGTACGAGGACCTCGCCCGGAGCGGGCGACGGCGCCTCGATCTCCTCGACGTTCAAGCCGTCTCGGTGCAGGCGTACCGCGAGCACCGGCGCTCTCCTCCTACCGGGATCGGGACTTCGGTCCTGATGAGACTTCGCGCTGCGACGGCCAACGTCGTTTGCTCCTGACTCGACGTCACGAACACCTTAGGCGAGATGGCCCGCCTCTTCCGCCGCCTGTCCATTGCGCATGGCCTGGACTTCGATCCGACCTACCGGTTCACTCCTCGATGCATGGGCAGTGGCGCACCCAGTGGTCGCGTGTCGCCACGCCACAAGGGTCGACGAGCGACGACAGGAGAGCGGGGCGTATGTCGAGCGGAAAGGTGATCTGGCACACGATGATGAGCCTCGACGGCTTCATCGCGGGACCGAGCGACGACATGGAGTGGGTCTTCGGGGTCGACAGCGGAGACGGCGAGGCGGCGAACGAGGTCAGGCGATCGATCGGAGCGCTGGTCGTCGGTCGCCGGACCCAGGACGTCGAGGATCGGGTCCGAGGGGGATTCTACGGCGGCGCTTACTCGGGGCCGTTCTTCGTCTTGCGGCACGACCCGCCCGCCGAGCCGCCCGTTGTCAAGGGGGTCAGCGGCCGGTTCCTCGACGTCGGCATCGAGCAGGCGGTGGCGATTGCCCGAGAAGCGGCCGATGGACGCAACGTCGTCATCCTCGGCGCGAACGTCGCGCGCCAGTGTCTCGAGGCGGGCCTTCTCGACGAGATCATCGTGCACGTTGCCCCGGTGCTCGTCGGCGACGGCGTCCGCCTCTACGAGCACGCGGGGCCCCCGGTGAAGCTCGAGTCGCTCTCCTCCCACCGGGAGGGTGCGACGACCGTCCTGCGCTACTCGGCCGGTCACGCCGACTAGGGACGCCGGGGCCCGAAGCGGCGCTCGGTCCCTCGCCACCGTCCTCGCGAATCGGCGAGGATCCTCCGATGCGGTGCGCGTTGCGGGAGGTGCGGGACGAGGACCTCGCGGTGCTGTTCGAGCAGTGGGCGGATCCGGTCGCCGTGCACATGGCCGCATTCACGCCGCCCGATCACATGGACCGGGAGGCATTCGAGCGCCGCTGGGCTCGGATCGGAGCCGACGAGACCTCGATTGCCAGGGTCGTCGTCGTCGAGGGCGACGTCGCCGGGACGATCTCGTCGTGGGGTGGGCCCGACGAGCGCGAGGTCACGTACTGGATCGGCCGGTCCTACTGGGGCAAGGGGATCGCGACCTGCGCCCTCGAGGCGTTCCTGGCCGTCGATCGGTTGCGCCCGCTCCACGCACGCGTCGCATCCGACAACGTCGCGTCCCACCGCGTCCTCGAGAAGTGCGGCTTTCGGGTCATCGCGACGGACCGAGGCTACGCCGAGGCACGTTCCGGCGAGATCGAGGAGCTCGTCCTGCGGCTCGAGCAGCCCGCGCCGTAGGGAGCCGACGAGCGGTCCGTCCTTGGATCGGCGTGCTGGACGGATGGCCCCGGGAGGAGTCGAACCTCCGCACGCAGGTTCGAAGCCTGCCGCTCTATCCGCTGAGCTACGGGGCCTGGTCCCGTCGATCGTAGACGCGGGCAGGAAGAGGTGGCGGACGGGATTCGAACCCGCGACCACCGGGACCACAACCCGGGGCTCTACCAGCTGAGCTACCGCCACCGCGCGGAGACAGAGGATAGCTCTCTTGCCTCGTGCGCATCCCGGGGGCGAGGATGGCGCGGTGCGGCACACGCGCTACGGGTGGTGGCTCGAGGAGGCAGGGCCGGTCGAGCCGACCGCGCCGCTCGAGGGCGACGCCACCGCGGACGTCGTCGTCGTGGGCGGCGGCTACCTCGGACTCTGGACAGCCTGGCAGCTGCGGCGGCTCGAGCCCACGATCGACGTGCTCGTCCTCGAAGCCGGCCTTGCGGGACATGGCCCGAGCGGCCGGAACGGCGGCTTCGTCTCGACGCTGTGGGACGACCTCCAGATCCTGCGCGAACGCGTCGGCGACGCGCAGGCGCTCGCCGTGGCCCGCGCGTCCGAGCGGGGCGTGACGGGGATCGGCGCCTGGTGCGAGGAAGAGGGCGTCGACGCGTGGTACAGGGCTGCCCCGACGCTCGTCGTGGCGACGGGCGAGGCGCAACTCGAGGCGGCGCGCGAGGGAGTCGCTGCGTGCGTCGCGCTCGGCGCGCAAGACGAGATCCGGCCGCTCGAGGCCGACGAGCTGGCCGTGCGATGCGACGCCGGGTTTCTCGGCGGCGCGCTGCTGCGTACGTCCGCGACCGTCCATCCGGCGCGCCTCTCCCTCGGCCTCCGCGAAAAGGCGCTCGCGGCCGGGATCCGGCTCCACGAACGGACACCCGTGCGGCGGCTCGACCGAGACGGAGGCGTGACGACTCCGTGGGGCCGCGTGCGCGCGGGACACGTCGTCCTCGCCGTGAACAGCGCCACCGCGGCGTTCGCGGGATTCCGGCTGGCGCACGCGGTCGCCTCGAGCCACATCGTCCTGACCGAGCCCGTGCCCGACGTGCTCGAGGAGCTCGGGTGGACCGGCGGCGAGCCGATCGCCGACGGCCGCACGCTCCTCCACTACTTTCGGACGACGCGCGACGGGCGGATCGCGTTCGGCTGGGGCGGCGGGCGCATGGGGCTCGGCGGTCGTCGTCTGGGGAGGCTCGAGGTCGACCCGGGCGCGGCGCGCAAGGCGCGCGCCGACCTCCTCCGCCTGTTCCCGCCGCTCGCGGGACGGCGGATCACCCATGCCTGGGGCGGCCCGATCGACGTCTCCCCCACCCACCTGCCGATCTTCGGGAGTCGCGGCCGCGTCCACCACGGCTTCGGCTTCACCGGCAACGGCGTCGGCCCGTCCTACCTGGGCGGCGAGATCCTCGCGCGCCTCGCGCTAGACCGGCGCGACGAGCTGACGCGGCTCGCGATCGTCGACCCCGAGCGCAAGCGCATGCCGCCCGAGCCGCTCCGCTGGGCGGGAGGCACGGCGATCCGCGTCGCGCTCGTGCGCGCCGACGCCGCGGAGGACGCGGGCCGCCGGCCCGGGCCCGTCACCCGGCTCCTCTCGGGGCTGCCGCGGCGGATGGGCCTGCACCTTCCTCGCTGAGATCAGCACGCATTGCGCCAGGCAGGAGTGCGGGTTTCCGCCCGCGCGACCCCGGCCCGGATCCGTAGCGTTGCACGGTGGACGCGGGCGGGCCTACGAGCGGCGCGATGTCCCGGCGAGGCGTGCTGCTGTTCGCTGCGATGTGCGTGATCTGGGGAATCCCGTACCTCCTGATCAAGGTCGCCGTCGACGACATGAGCCCCTCGGTGCTCGTGCTCGGTCGCACCGTGCTCGCGGCGCTCCTCCTGCTCCCGATCGCCGCCGTCCGAGGCGACCTCCGCCCGCTCCTCCCGTACTGGGCGCCGCTCGTTGCGTTCGCCGGAATCGAGATCGCGCTGCCGTGGGTGCTGCTCGGCGCCGCCGAGACCGAGGTCTCGAGCTCGCTCACGGGGTTGCTCATCGCCGCCGTCCCCCTCGTCGCGGTCGTCATCGCGACCTCCACCCGGGCGGAGCGCCCGAGCGTCACGAGCGGGATCGGCCTCGCGCTCGGCATCCTCGGGGTAGCGGCGATCGTCGGGGTCAACCTCGAAGGCGCGCGCGTGATCCCACTCGCCGAGATCGGCCTCGTCGCCGTCTGTTACGCCGTGGGCCCCGCGATCCTCCAGCGCTGGCTCTCCGGGCTGCCCGCGCTCGGCGTGATCGCGGTCTCGCTTCTCCTCACGGCGCTCGTGTACGTCCCCTTTGCCGCGACCAGCGTCCCGGACGAGACGCCCTCCACGGCGGCGCTCGCATCGGTCGTCACGCTCGCGGTCGTCTGCACGGCGCTCGCGTTCCTTCTCTTCTTCGCCCTGATCGGCGAGGTCGGCCCGGTCCGCGCGACCGTGATCACCTACGTGAACCCTGCAGTGGCCGCGGTGCTCGGCATCCTGATCCTCGACGAGCACTTCACGGTCGGGATGGCGATCGGCTTCATGCTCGTCCTGGCCGGATCGGTCCTGGCCACGCGGCGCGGCGGTCAGCGTGTCGAGCGCACTCCCGTGCTCGATCCGTCCTAGCGGGCCTCGGACTCGAGCGCGGTCGTGGTGGAAGGCGCGAGGTCGGCAGCCTCAGGCTCCTCGCCGTCTGTCGCGAGCGTCGAGTCGGCGGGCATGTTCTGCCGCCGCGAGAGGATGAGCGGGGGCACCGCGAGTGCGCTGATCCCGGCGCCGACGAGGTACGAGGACGGATAGCCCCACACGTCCGCAGCGCGGCCGAGGGCCGGCTGGGCCCACACCCCGCCGCTCGAGGTCATCAGCGAGTCGAACGAGAGGATCGTGGCGCGCTGGCGCGACGGGATCATCCCGTTCATGTACGCCTGGCGAATCGGCGTGGCGGCCGCGAACAGCAGCCCCCACACGACGATGCACGCGAGGACGCCCCAGAAGCTGTCGACTGTCCCGATCAGCCCGAGCGTGAAGACGTTCAGCACGGCGAGCACGATCAGGCCGGAGGTGCGCCGGCGGAACAGGCGACGGATGCGCGGGGCGACGACTCCGCCGAGGATCTGCGCGCCGGCCGCGATCGCGGCCACGAGCCCTGCGATCTGGTACGCCTGCGGATCGCCCCACAGCTCGAGCAGGTACGGCTGGAGCGCGTAGAACGCGTAGATGCCGACACCGCCCGTCAGCAGCGACTCGACCATCAGCCACTTGACCGCGGGGACGCGCCAGCCGTAGTCGATCGAGTCGCCGGCGATCCGCCGCACCTCCGAGACGACGTTGCCGCTCCTGTCCGGGGTGAACCCGAGGTCGTGCATCAGCCGGAACGCGACGCCGAACATCACGACGAGCACAACGCCGCGCAGGACGAACGGGACGCCGAGGCCCGCCTGCTCGGCGATGAACCCTCCGGCGACGGAACCCGCAAGCATCGCGGCGCCGGCCGCGATCTGTCCCCGCGCGAAGACAGCGTCGAGGTCGCCCTGGAAGCCGGTCGCCCCGAGCGCGTCGACGAGCCACGCCTCGACCGCGCCGGAGAAGAACGTGAACCCCAGCCCGATCAGGATCGACACCACCGCCCATGCCCAGAAGGCCGCCTCGATCTCCCAGAGGAGGACGTAGAGGAGGGTCGCGCCGGAGAGTGTGAGCGTCCCGAGCAGGTAGGAGGCCCGGCGCCCGACGGTGTCTGCGACGATGCCCGTCGGAACCTCGAAGATCATCATCCCGGCGGTGAAGAACGCGTTGGCCGCGAACGCCTCGAGGTTCGACAGGCCCGCGTCGAGCAGGAAGATCGTGTTGATGCCCCAGATCAGCGACGCCGCGAGCGTGTTCCCCAGCATCAGGGTGATGTAGGTGCGCTGGACGGAGCGTGGCGTGGCCATCGGTCCCGTCCACGCTACGCGTCGCCGCGAACCCTGCGTCGGCGGCGCTACGCCTCGTCCGGCGGCGACTCCATCCCGTACACGCTTCGGGCCACCTCGTCGGTGACGAAGCCGTTGCGGAGGTCGTCCAGGACGCGCTCGCGGGCACGGCGCCGTGGCTCCCCGTACCCCGCGCCGTTCGCGGTCCGGATGCGGATCACGTCCCCCTCGTTCACGGTGAGCGCGGTCACCACCGCATGGCGTTCGGTCGACCCGTCCGCACGGAGCACCTCGACGTAGTTCGCCGAGCCTTCCCGACCGTCCTCGAGCGGCCACGGTCGGTGCCTGTGGCGCGTGTACGCGCATGTGAAGAAGCAGCCGTCCGCGCGCACGCGGTAGTCGAGGACGATCCCCTTACCGCCGCGGTGCTCGCCCTCTCCGCCCGGCTCGTCGTTCAACGCGAGCCGGTCGACGTAGAGGCCGTACCGGGCCTCGGCCACCTCGGCAGGGCAGTTGTACGTCTCGCCGTGGAAGCCGCTGAACTGCGCGCTGACGCCGTCGCGTGCCTTCGAGCCGCCCCACCCGCCGACCTGGGGCTCCACGATCGTGAAATGACGGCCCGTGTCCGGGTGCCGCCCCCCGATGAACGTGCCGCACACGGAGGCGAAGTTGCCTGCCGGGACTCGGTCGCCGAGGTGCGGCGCGAGACAGCGAAGGAGGAGGTCGTAAACCCGGATCTCGACCTCGTAGTACGTCGCGAATGCGGCAGGCGGGCTCGCGTCGAACACCGAGCCCGGGCGCGTGAGGACGGTCAAAGGCCGGAAGCGGCCCGCGTTCGCGGCGCCCGACGCGTCCGTGATGTTCATGAACGCCATCTGCGCCGCGATCATCGTCGCGTCCCTCGAGACGTTGTTCGGTCCCGCGTCCTGATCCGGGTTGTCGCGGAGGTCGACGACGAACTCGTCGTCCCGGATCTCGACCGTCGCGGTGTAGACGACGCCGTCGTCCTGCTCCTCCGACAATGCGAACCGCCCCTTGGGCAGCTCCGCGAGCGCACGACGGGAGACCTCCTCCCCCAGGTCCATGAACGTCCGCATGGCGGCCGTGAAGGTGTCGAGCCCGTACTTCCGGACGAGCTCGCCGATCCGCCGCTCGCCCATGCGGGCCGCGGCGATCCCGGCCCACATGTCGCCCTCGAGGAAGTCCGGCAGGCGGCTGTTGACCTTCATGATCTCCACGACGGACCGGATCGGACTCCCCTCGGAGACGAGCTTGACGGCCGGGAGCCGCAGGCCCTCCTGGAAGATCTCCCTCGCCTCGTTCGAGATCGACCCGGGCACCATCCCGCCGACGTCGTTCCAGTGCGCGATGTTCGCGGTCCACGCGACGAGCTGGTCGCCCACGAAGACGGGCATCGCCAGCACGACGTCGTTGAGGTGCGTGACGCCGCCGTAGAACGGGTCGTTGCTGGCGAAGATGTCGTGCGGTCGGATCTCCTCGGCGCCGTTGACCTCGATGATCCGACCGACGGCCTTGTCGAGCACCCCGACGAACGCGGGAATCCCCGCGCCCGACGACGCGAGGTTGCCCTCGCCGTCGGTGATCCCGGTGCCCATGTCCAGGACCTCGTAGATGATCGCGCTCATCGCGGTCTTGCGGAACGCCGCGAACATCTCGTCGCTGATCGCCTGGAGCGAGCTCTGGATGATCTCCAACGTGATCGGATCCGAGCCCGTCGTCGTCACGAGCCCACGCTCCCGTCCGCTCCGGCAACCGCGATCACCACGTTCCCGTAGTCGTCGACGACCACCTCGTCGTCGGGATGCACGACCACGGTCGTGCCCCGGCTCTCGAGGATCGCCGGGCCGTCGAGGCGCATTCCCGGCTCCAGCAGCTCCCCGACGTAGACGTCCGCGTCGTGGACGCCTTCGGTGGCATAGTCGACGGGGCGGCGACCTTTCCGCGCATCGGCGAGCGTCCTTCCCGATGTCGTGAGCGGCGCCGGCTCGAGCTTCTCGACGTCCGCGGTCGCGACGACGTGCGCGCCGACGAACTCGACCGGCACGTCCAGTCGGTACGTGTACTCCCGCTCGTACGCCGTGTGGAAGCGGTCGGCCATCTCCGCGACGGCCGCCGCGTCGACCGGCCCGTCCGGCAGCGCCACCTCGACGGCGTGCTCCTGGTTCTCGTAGCGGAAGCTGCCGAAGCGGTGAAAGCGCATCCTCCCGGCCTCGACTCCCTCGCCGGCGAACTGCTCGGAGGCGGTCGCCAGGATCTCGTCGAGGAGCGCCTGCAGCCGGTCGGCGTTGTCCGCCACGAGCCCGAGCGGACGCGTGACGAAGTAGTCGCGGCGCAGGTCGGTGAGCAGCATCCCCCACGCGGAGAACACGTCGGCGGCGCGCGGGACGACCACCTTGCGAATGCCGAGCTCCGCCGCAAGCGGGACGCCGTGGAGGCCGCCGCCTCCGCCGAACGCGACGAGCGTGAAGTCGCGCGGGTCGTGCCCGCGGTTGAGCGACACGAGCTTGAGCGCATTGACCATGTTGTTGTTCGCGATCCGAACGACGCCTGCGGCTGTTTCGGCGACGTTCGCGCCGAGCCGATCCGCGAGCAGGCCGAGCGACCGTCCGACAGCGGCCATGTCGGCCTGGATCTCGCCGCCACAGAAGTAGTCCCGGTTGATCCGGCCGAGGGCGAGGCAGGCGTCCGTCGTCGTGGGCTCGCTGCCGCCGCGGCCGTACGCCGCCGGCCCCGGGACGGCCCCGGCCGAGCGCGGCCCCACGTGGAGCTTCCCGAAGTCGTCCACCCAGGCGATGCTGCCGCCTCCGTTGCCTATCTCGACGACGTCGACGACGGGGACGAGAATCGGGTACCCGGCCGAGCGCCCGGTACGCTCGATCCAGTAGTCCGACACGACCTTCACGTGTCCGTCCTCGATCAACGAGCACTTGGCCGTCGTGCCCCCGATGTCGAGGGCCAGGATGTTCGCCTGGCCGATCAGCCGGCCGAGCTCGGCGGCGCCCCAGAACCCGCTCGCGGGCCCGGACTCCACCATCGTGATCGCGGTCTCCTTCGTCCGCTCCACCGAGTCGACCCCGCAGTTGGACTGCATGACGTAGAGCTGACCGCGAAAGCCGCCTCCCCGCACCCGGTCGGACAATCGCGTGAGGTACCGCTCGGCCACCGGCTGCACGTATGCGGACAGCACCGCGGTGCTCGTGCGCTCGTACTCGCGCCACTCCCTCGTGATCTGGTGCGACGCGACGACCGTCACCTCCGGCCAGAGCTCCCGCACGCCGGCCAGCACCGTCCGCTCGTGGCGCGGGTCGGCATACGAGTGGAGCAGGCAGATGGCGACGGCTCGCACGTCCGCCGCGCGGAACGCCTCGACGATCGCCGGCAGGCCCGTCAGGTCGAGCGGCGCGCGCTCCCGCCCGTCAGGCCCGATTCGTCCAGGAAGCTCGCGACGGAGCCGCCGCGGGACGAACGGCGCGGGCTTCTCGTAGTGGAGGTTGAAGAAGTCGGGCCGGTTGCCGCGCGCGATCTCGAGCACGTCGCGAAAGCCCTCCGTCGTGATCAACCCGGTCACGACGCCGCTCCGCTGCGTCAGCGTGTTGATCACAACGGTCGTGCCATGGGCGAGCACCTCGACCTCCGCGAGCGACGTGCCGATTCCCGCGAACGCGTTGACGACGCCCTCCTCGTACTCGGGCGTCGTCGTGTCGGTCTTCGCCGTCACGATCTCCTGCATGCCGGTCTCGGGATCCGTGCGGAAGCAGACGAGGTCGGTGAACGTTCCGCCGACGTCGGTTGCGGCCCGGATGGTCGGCGTGCCCGCTGTCCGCTGCTCGGCGATCGGCCTAGCCGTCCTCGAACAGTTGGCCGGCCTCGACGACGCCGGTCAGCAACGGCTCGATGTGGGCGGCGAGCTCCTTGCGGACAGGGTTCTCGAGCCAGCCGCGGTACGCGTCGTCGCTCTCCCATTCCGCGATCACGACGAACGGCCCGCCCTCGCGCGGTCGGAGGAGCCGGCCGCCGACGAAGCCGCCGCTCCGCGCGGAATGGCCGAAGATCTCGAGCGTGGCGAACGCCTGGACGAGCGCGTCCTCGCTGCCGGCGCGCACGGGCAGCCGCAACAGCGAGACGACGGTCATGCTCGACTCCGTCTCGCCCATGCGTCGAGCGAGACTGCGCCGGCGAGGATGACGCCCTTGATCACGTATTGCCACTGGGGCGTCGTCCCGAGCAGGTCGAAGCCGTTGCCGATCATCACGAGGAAGAACGCGCCGAGGACGGTGCGCCAGATCGCCCCCTCGCCGCCGAACAGGGACGTCCCCCCGAGCACGATCGCCGTGATCGCGTCGAACTCGATCCCGCTGTTCGCGTTCCACTGCGCCGTGGACACCTCGGAGAAGAGGGTCACTCCGGCGATTCCGGCCGCGAGGCCGGACAACGCGAACGTCGCGGTGCGGATGACGTTGACGCGGACACCGGAGAGCCGGGCGGCCTCGGGATTGCCTCCGACTGCATACGCATAGCGGCCGAACGTCGTGCGGGACAGGAGGAACCCGCACACGAGTGCGAAGCCGAACCAGATGAAGATCGGATAGTTGATCCCCCACGCGTTCCCCAGACCAAGCGTCGAGAAGCGCTCCTCCTGCACCGACACGAGGTTCCCGCTCGTGACGACCTGCGCGAAGCCGTAGATGATGATCGAGGTCGCCAGGGTGGCCATGAACGCGTTGACGCGCCCGAGCGTGACGAGAAGACCGTTGCCGATCCCGCAGCCGAGCCCGACGAGCGCGCCGAGAATCAGCGACCCCCACACCCCGATGCCGGTGCCGAGGAAGATCTTGCCGGAGATGATCGCCGCGAAGCCCGCGATCGCGCCCACCGAGAGGTCGAACCCACCCGCGATGAAGACGAGCGTCCCGCCGGCGGCGATCGTCCCGACCGGCGCAGTCTGGAAGGCAAGGTTCTTCATGTTCTCCCACGTCAGAAACACGTCGCTCTTGAGCGACAGCGCGACGAAGACCGCGGCGAACGCGATCACCACGCCGTAGTCGCGGACCACGGCGAGGTTGCGGTGGCCGACCCGCCGCAGCGCGCTCTGCTCGATCTCGGGCTCGTGGGTCACGCTCACGGATCGGTCCCTTCCTCGGCTTGCTGCGTCCCGAAGGCGGCATTCAGCACGGCGCTCTCGCTCATCCTCTCGCCTTCGAATCTGGCCACGATCTCCCCACCGCGCATGACGAGGACGCGGTGGGCGAGGCCGAGCACCTCCTCGTGCTCGGACGAGATCAGGAGAACGGCGATCCCTTCCGCCGCGAGGGAGTGGAGAAGCTCGTAGATCGCACGCTTCGCGCCGACGTCGACACCCCGCGTCGGCTCGTCCGCGATGAAGACGTGCGGGCGGCGAAACAGCCACTTCGCGAACAGGATCTTCTGCTGGTTGCCGCCCGAGAGCGTGTCGACGCGCGCGCGCGGCGACCTCGCCCGCACGTCGAGACCCGTGAGCAGCTCGCCGACGCGGCGCCTCTCCGCGCGGGGCTCCATCAAGCCGCCGGTCGACACGTCCCCCAGGTGCGGCAACGTGACGTTCTCGACGAGCGACCGCAGCATGAGGAGCCCCTGGCCCTTCCGGTCCTCGGGGAGCATCACGACGCCCTTGCCGATCGCCTGCCGCGGCGTGCGCGCGCGGAGCGGCTCGCCGGCCACTTCGATCGTGCCGGACGCCGCCCTGTCGGCGGCGAAGACGGCGCGCGCAACCTCGGAGCGGCCGCTGCCGATCAGGCCCGCGAGACCGACGATCTCGCCGGCGCGCACCTCGAAGGAGACGTCGTTGACGTGCGGTGGCCGGGAGAGGTTGCGCACCGACAGCACGACCGGGCTGTCCTGCGGCGGCGGCGCCTTGTCGGGAAAGTTGAGCCCCATCGTCCGCCCGAGCATCGCGAGGACGAGACGCTCCGGCGTCTCGTCCGCGGCCGCGGACGTCCGGATCAGTCGCCCGTCCCGGAGCACCGTGACGGTGTCGGCGAGGGACAGGGCCTCTGGGAGGAAGTGCGTGACGTAGATGATCGTGGTGCCCGCGCCCTGCAGTTGCCCGACGAGCTCGAACAGCCTCCGCGCCTCGTCGAGCGTCAACGCCGACGTGGGCTCGTCCATGACGATCAGCTTCGCGTCCCGGGCGATCGCTCGCAGGATCTCGACCTTCTGCTGGTCGGCGACGCGGAGCGTCCGCGCGAGCCTCCGCGGCGGAAGCTCGATGCCGGTCGTGTCGACGAGCGCCTCGTAGCGCTGCCGGAGGGCATGCCTGTCGATCACGCCCGCATGACGGTCCTCGACGCCGAGGAAGACGTTCTCGAGCACCGAGCGGTGCGGGACGAGCGTCGGCTCCTGCGCGATCATCGTGATCCCGTCGGTCAGTGCGTCGCGTGCGGAGCGATAGTCGACGGCGCGCCCCTGGACGCGCACCTCGCCGGCGTCGGGCCGGTGCAGGCCGGCGAGGATCTTCCCGAGCGTCGACTTGCCGGCGCCGTTCTCGCCGACGAGTGCGTGGATCGAGCCGGGTGCGAAGGCGAGGTCGACGTCGACGAGCGCCTGGACGCCCCCGAAGCGCTTCGAGACGCCGCGAAGCTCGGCGTACGGCTCCGCGACGCCCGCGCTCATGCCCCGGTCGCCGTGGTCGGGACGAGGCGAGGGTGCGGGACGGTCGGTCGGCCGGACTGGAAGACCCCCGTCACCTGGCCGGGCTCGGCGAACGAGGAGAGATCGCCGGGGTCGCGGTCGAGCACGATCGCGTCGAAGACGTACCCCTCGTCGATCCGCCCGAGCTCCGCGTCGACGCCGCACAGCTCGGCGCCACCCGCGGTCGCCGTGAGCAGCGCCTCCTCGACGGTCAGGCCGGCCTGGTGCATGAGGAGGATCTCCTCCAGGTTCTTGCCGTGCTGCTCGCTGCTGATGTAGTCGGTCCCGGAGGCGAGCCGCACCCCGTGCTCCTTGGCGATCCGCACGCATGCGCCGATGTCAAGGCCGAAGTCGAGGATCTTCTTGCACTGGGTCGGCGTCAGGGCACCCTCCTCGGCCCACCGCAGGGTGTCGCGCATCGCCGACAAGGTCGGCACGAGGAAACAGCCGGATTCGGCCATCAACGCCGCCTGCTCCTCGGTCAGGAAGCCCCCGTGCTCGATGGAGCGCACGCCCGCCCGGACGGCGTTCGTGAGGCCGTCGCCGCCGTAGGCATGGGCGGCGACCCCTTTCCCCTTGCGGCCCGCTTCGAGGACCGCGACCGCGATCTCCTCCGGCGTGAGCTCCGCGATCAGGGGCTGATCGTGGTCGGAGACGAGCCCGCCGGTTGTGGCGAGCTTGATCCAGTCGGCGCCGGCCCGGAGCGCGGCCCGCACGACGTGTCGCATCTCCTCCGGACCGTCGACGAGATGTGGCGGCCTGCCCGGGTAGACAGGCGTCAGCGTCCCCTCGAGACCGGCTCCCCCGAGGTAGGCGTCCCCGTGGCCGCCGGTCTGGCAGATGAGGACCACCGAGATCTGCAGGCGCGGCCCGGGCGGATATCCGGCCGCGAGCGCGTCGCGCAGGCCGCGATCGGCGCCGGCGAGGTCGCGCACGAACGTGACGCCCGATTCCAGCGTCGCGCGCGCGTTCCGGGCCGCCTCGAGCGTCCATCGGGTGATCGGCGTGGCCAGGACGGCCGCCAGGTCGACGGTCGAGAACGTGACGTGGTCGTGACAGTCGAAGACACCCGGCATCAGCCACAGTCCGGAGAAATCGATCGAGTCGAGACCGGGCGAGCGCAGGTTCCTGCCGACGCGCGCGACGCGGTCGTCTTCGATCCGGACGTCGAGCGGCCCGACGAAGCTCCCGGACGCGTCGAGCACGTTGACGTCTCGCAGGACGTAGCGCTCGGCGACGGTCACGGCGACACGTCCGAGGGCGTGTAGTCGCTTCGTGCGAGGTGGTCTACGAGTGTCCGCAACGCACGCTCGGGGTCGTGCGCCTCGATCGCGTCGACGATCCGCTCGTGCTCGTTCACGACCTCGTCGAGCACGCGGGGCGGCCGGATCGCACCGAGCGTGGCGACCCGGACGAACCCGCGCAGCTGGCCGAGAAACGCGTGCAGGATCGGCAGCCGGGCTCCCTCGGCGATGCTCAGGTGGAACTGCTCGTCCAGCTCGAGGAACTGGTCGTTCAGACCCGCGGCGGCAACGCGCCGCTGCTGGATGATCAGGAGCCGGAGCCGATCGACCTCCCCGAGCTCGATCACCTCGCAGGCGCGTCGGACCGCAACGCCCTCGAGCGCCTCCCGGAGGAGTTGCATCTCCTCGCGATGGTCGGGCGTGAACCCGCGAACGATCGACTGCCGTCGCGGGCCCACCTCCGTGAGACCTTCCTGCAGCAGGCGTCCGAGAGCCTGTCGGACCGGCGTCCGCGACCCGCCGATGACGTGCGCGAGCTCCGATTCGGCGAGGACGGTTCCCGGAGGCAGATCGCCGCTGAGGATGCCGTTGCGCACGTGCCAGTAGGCCCGGTCAGCGAGCCGGCCGCGTTCCACGGTTGACGTCGTCCCTTTCACCGAACCCGCCGGGATCGCAGGGCCGGAGTGTGCGGCCTATCTCCCAGGCCGCACACTTCGACCGGTCGGAATGCCGAGTCCGCCTCTACGAATGGAACTGGGGGGTGAACTTGGCGATGTTGGCTTTGGTTCCGAGGCTGCCGATCGGGCTGAACTTGTTCGCGTTGACGTAGATGCCGGTCTTCTTCGCACCGTTCACGGCATTGACGAGCGCCTGTACGACGAGCTTCCCCTCCGTGATCGGCAGGTAGACGCTGCAGGCCAGCTCCTTTCCGGAGAGGATGAGCTGCTTCGCCTCGATGGTGCAGCCGTTCCCGACGTTCGCGATGTCGGTCTTGCCCGCGAGCTGCTCTGCCTTGTACGCGCCCGCGATCATCTGGTCTCCGCTGGAGACGACGACGTTCAGGTCCGGATGCGCGCGCAGAACGTTCGAGGTGGCAGTCAGAGCCGGTGCGGCGAGATAGCCGCCCGCCGCGGTGGCGACCACCTCGATGTTCGAGTGGCCCTTGAGGACCGAGTAGAGGCCCTCCTGGCGAGCGACCTCGAGCGGCAGCGTCGGGAGGCCCGGCAGCCACAGCACCTTGCACGGGTCTTTCCCCTTGCATGCCTTGACGACGCCTTGTCCGAGCAGCTGTCCGTTGGGGTAGAAGCCGAGACCGACGAAGATCACCTGACCCGGGATCTGCGCCTTCACGGCACGGATGTCCGGCCCGCACGGGACGAGCGAGCAGCCGACCTTGATGCCCTGAGCGATCGCCTGCTTGATCGTGGGCGTCAGGGGGCCGCCGTCGTTCGGGCCGATGAACCAGGCCTGATACTTCTTCGAGACGAGCGCATTGCGAAGCTGATTCACCTGCGTGTTCGTCGTGAACTTCGCGTCGAAGACCGTCAACTTCACATTCGGGTACTTCTTCGCGACCGCCTTGGCGCCCTCGAGTTCCGCCGCCCAATAGGTGTTCGCAGACGACGCGAGGAAGACGGCGATGTTGATCGTCGCCTTCTTGTCTCCCGACGCGGCCGGTGTCAGCCCCGCACCCACCGCTGCAGCCGTCGCGAATACAACGACCGCAAGCGCAAATGCCTTTCGCATCATGTCCTCCCGTTCGAACTCGGCAGGGATACTTATGCGTCGTTGGGATACAAACGGAGGCGTTCGACGATAGGGTCCGTGCGAAGCCGAGTCAAGGTCGTCGGAAGAACCGACTACGGCTCGACGCGCGACGCACGCAACTCCGCGGTCGCGGCGACATCGACGGCCAGAGCGTCGTCCAGCACCACGCCGTAGTCGCTCGCTGCGGCGTCGCGGCTGACGTACCCGTCCACCACATCGGCGCGAACGCGCTCCGGCTCGCGTTCGTCCGGGTTGCCGAAGCCTCCGCCGCCGCCGGTGTTGAGGTCCACGACGGAGCCCGCGGCGAGCGCGTGGGCGTTCACCTTGAGCATCTGCCGCTCGTCCGGGCGCCCCGGGTTGACGACGACGGCCGGCCCGGTCGCCTCCCTGCCGCCGAACAGCCCCCACGCGGGCGTCACCGATCGCTCGAGCCAGAGGTAGAGGTAGGCGTCGGAATCGACCTCGAATCGCCGGAAGAGCCCGCAACCGCCGCGGAAGCGGCCGGGCCCGCCCGTATCGGAGCGAAAGCCGTATCTGCGGATCAAGGCCGGATACTTCACCTCGAAGACCTCGACCGGATAGTCCTTGAAGCCGCCGTTGACGTTGTTGATCAGTCCGTCCTCGCCGTCGCCGCCCTCGAACCCACCCCAACCGCCGGCGTGCGGCATCACGTACAGGAAGGGGAGGCCGTCGCGCCGGGGATCCTTGCCGGCGAGGAACATCACCATCGAGTCGCCGTAGTGCGCGGCCGCGACCTGGTCGGGCAGGATCGGCGCGAGCGCCGTCACGACGAGGTCGATCAGCAGGCCGAGAGAGCTGAAGTACCACTGGCACGGGGCGGGTTCCTGGGCATCGAAGATCGACGCCGGCGGCGCCTTGACGGCGAGCGTGTGGAACGTGCCGCCGTCGACCGGCCGCTCCGGGTTGATCAGCAGCTTGAACGCGACCCGGCAGGCCGACACCGTCTGCGCGAAGCCGCAGTTGACGGGGCCCTCCATCTGCGGTGACGACCCGTCGAGGTCGAGCGTCATCTGGTCGCCCTCGACGTCGATGCGGAGCTCGACCGGGATCGGGCCATGACCGAGCCCGTCATCGTCGAGGAAGCCGGCTGCCGTGTAGGTCCCGTCCGGCAGCGCTGCAACCGCGTCGCGTTCGAGCTGCTCCGACTGTCGGTAGATCTCGTCGCGAGCCTCGACATACGTCTCGTAGCCGAATCGATCGAGAATCGCCTGGAACCGGGCTTCGCCGGTACGGCATGCGGCCACCTGGGCGTTCATGTCGCCTACGAGCGAGTAGCCGAAGCGCCCGTTCCGCCGGAGCAGGTCGATGATGTCCTCTCGCGGCTCGCCGCGCTCGTAGATCCGCGTCGGCCCCCAGCGCATGCCCTCCTGGTAGATCTCACGCGAGTCCATCGGGCCTCCCGCGTCCTTCGCGCCGACGTCGAGCCAGTGCGCGCGAGTCGCGGAGAAGCCGACCAGCGTGTCTCTCCAGTAGATGGGCCCGAAGATCGTCGCGTCGTTCAGGTGCGTGCCGGTCATGTAGGAGTCGTTCATGTAGAAGACGTCTCCCGGCCGGAATGCCTCCCACCCGAACGTCTCCGCTGCGAGCTTCACGCAGATCTCGAGGTTGCCGAGAAAGAGCGGGAGCCCGAGCGACTGGCCGAGCACGTCACCGTGCTCGTCGAGAATCGCGACCGAGCAATCCTTGCCCTCGTAGATGATCGGCGTGTACGAGCTGCGGATCAGAGTGGCGTTCATGTCCTGTGCGCAGGAGACGAACGCGTTGCGGATGATCTCGGTCGTGATCGGATCCGCCGTCGTCGAGCTCGGTCTGGACTCGGTCTTCGCCACGTGCCCGTCTCCTCTCCCTCAGGCTCTCGTGATCACGATGTTGCCCTGCTCGTCCAACGCCGCGACGTGTCCCGGCGGGACAACGGTGGTCGAGCTCTGCTCCTCGATCACCACCGGTCCCGGGTGGCGGCTCAGGGGCGGCAGCCACTCGCGCATCAGCACCGGCGTCTCGTGTCCCGTGCCGTCGAAGACGACCGTGCGCCTCCCGAGCACCGCGTCCGCCTCCTCCGGAACCGCGGCGTGTCTGCTCTCCGCAGTCGCGATCCGTCCGAGCGCCGCCAGTCGCAGATTGACGAACTCGACCGGAGCGCCGGGCGTGGCGTGCCCGTAGCGGGTGCGGTGGACCTCGTGGAACTCCGCGTCGATCTCCTCGAGCGAGATCGAGGCGCCGACCAGGACGTTGACCGTGTACTCCTGGCCGACGTAGCGCATGTCGGCGGAGCGAGCGACGTACCGATCGGCGGCGTCGATCCCCTCGGCCTCGAGCAACTCGGCCCCTTCCGTCTCGAGCGAGGCGAAGGCCTCGGCGACCTCGCCGGCCTGCAGCTCGGCGAGCGGCCGATAGAAGCTCCGAACGACGTCGTGGCGCATGTCGGTCCTCAGCATCCCCCAGGCGGAGAAGGTGCCCGGGCTCCAGGGAACGATCACCTCACCGATCTCGAGCTCCTCGGCGAGCCAGACGGCGTGCATCGGGCCGGCCCCGCCGAACGCGACGAGGGCGTACTCGCGCGGGTCGATCCCCTGCTTGACCGTGATCGTCCGCATCGCGTCCGCCATCCTCGCGTTGACGATCGCGAGCATTCCTTCGGCGAGCTCGGTCGTTTCGAGCCCGACCTGCGCAGAGACCGAGGCGAGCGCACGCTCGGCCGCGCTCTCGTCGAGCGTCATGCGGCCGCCGAGGAAATACCCCGAGTCGAGCCGACCCAGGAAGAGGTTGGCGTCCGTGACCGTCGGCTGCTCTCCGCCACGGCCATAGCAGGCCGGACCCGGGTCTGCTCCGGCGCTCTGCGGCCCGACGCGTAGGCCGCCCGCCTCGAGCCACGCGAGCGACCCGCCGCCGGCACCGATCGTGTGGATGTCGACGAGCGGCATCAGCACGGGCAGCCCCTCGAGCTCCGTCTCGGTCGAGACGGTCGGCTTGCCGTCGACGACGAGGCTGAGGTCGAACGAGGTCCCGCCCATGTCGATGCAGAGAAGGTTGCGCCGTCCGGTCACGAGGGCGAGTGCCGCACCGCCGATGGTGCCGCCGACGGGTCCTGACAGAAGGGTTTGAATCGGCTCGCGGCGCGCGCTTCGCGCGCTCGTGATGCCGCCGTTCGACTGCATCACGTAGAGCGGGCTCGAGACCTCGAGGTCGCCCAGTTCACGCTCGAGGGTGGCGAGGTATCGCTCGACCCGCGGCGCGATGTAGGCGTTCAGCACTGCGGACGACGCGCGTTCGTACTCGCGCCATTCGCGTGCGATCTCGTGCGACAGGGTGATCGACAGCTCGGGGAACTCGGCCCGTAGCAGGTCGCGAACCTGGAGCTCGTGCTCGGGGTTCACGTAGGCGTGGATCAGACAGACCGCGACCGCCTCGACTCCCTCGTCGCGGATTCGCCCGAACACAGGCTCGAGGCTCTCGGACGCGAGCGGCGTCTCGACCGACCCGTCCCACCTCAGCCGTTCCACGACCTCGACGACGTCGCGCCGTGGCACGAGACGCTCGGGCTTGTGGTACCGCAGTGCGTAGAGCTCCTTCCGGTCGTGCCTGGCGATCGAATACGAGTCGCGGAGCCCCTCGGTCGTGATCAGCAGCAGACGCGTGCCCTTTCGCTCCAGGAACGCGTTCAGACCCACGGTCGTTCCGTGCACGAGGAACTCGACCGCACCGGGCTCGGGCACGAACTGACGCAGACCGTCGAGTACGCCGTGGGCGGGGTCCGCGGGTGTCGTCAGCACCTTGCCGGAGATCGTCTCCGCGGCGCCCCCATCGACCACGACGAAGTCGGTGAACGTGCCGCCGATGTCCATTGCCACCCGATAACCGCTCAATGCACCACCTCAGCCGCTCGACCGAGTCGTACTATGCTCGGTCGCCCCGCGCGCGGGCAAGCATGAGCACAGAGCCGATCCTCGATCTCGCAGCGGCCCGCGTCTTCGCCGACGGTTCGGCGGGACCGGTTCGCCTCGACCACCCCGAGGGGGTCGCCGTCCACCCGGACGGTGCCGTCTGGTGCGGCGGGGAGACCGGCCAGGTCTATCGGATCCCGCAGGACGGATCGTCGGTGGAGCTCCGCGTGGCCGACGACGACGGCTTCACCCTCGCGCTCGCCTTCGGACCCGACGACCATCTCTACTACGTCGACGGAGCGCGCCGGGCGGTCATGAGGCTCGATCCCGAGGGCGGCGAGCCGGAGCCCCTGGCGCGAGGTGCGATCGGCGGGCACGAGCTGATCCTCCCGAACGCACTGGCATTCGACCGCGCCGGGCGGCTGTACGTCACGGAGAGCAACTCACCCAGCGAGCCTGGGCCCGGCATCTTCCGGATCGAGACCGACGGCGCAGGCTCGCTCTGGTGCTCCGGCCCGTTTCGCTTTGCGAACGGAATCGCAGTCGCCCCCGACCAGAGCGCCGTGTACGTCGCCGAGACGTGGTCCCGCCGAGTCACCCGGGTGCCGCTGCACGAGGACGGCTCCGCCGGCCAACCGGAGCTCTTCGTCGAGCTGCCCGACGCGCTGCCGGACGGCCTCGCGTTCGGGCCGGACGACCGGCTCTATGTGGCGTGCTACCAGCCGAGCCAGATCATCCGCGTCGAGGACGATGGGCGTGCCTCGGTCCTGATCCGCGACGACGACGCGATCGTGCTGGCCCACCCGACGAACATCGCCTTTCGAGACACGACTGCCTTCTGCGCCAACCTCGGACGCTGGCACATCACCGCGATCGAGCTCGACGCCGTCGGCGTGTAGATCTGCTCCCGGCCGGTGGCGGTCTCGACTAGCGCAGCCGTTTCAGAGCGGGGCCGAGGGCCTGGGCGCCCGCGAGCACGGGCGCGAACAGGTCGCCGTGCTCCTCGACCCGCTCGAGCGCCTCGCGCATCCCGAAGCGCCGCGGCGTCACGTCCTCCGTCAGCTCCTCCCAGCGGAGCGGGGTCGAGACCGGCGCACCGGGCTTCGGCCGCACCGAGTAGACGGAGGCGATCGTCTTGCCGCGCGCGTTCTGACGGTGGTCGACGAGGACGCCTTCCCGCTTGCGCTTCAGCCACTCGGTCGTGACGAGCCCGGGATGCCGCTCCTCGAGCCCGCGCGCGACGAGCTCCGCGAAGGCATACGTCTGCTCGTACGTCGCCCGGCGCGCGATCGGCGCGAGCACGTGAATCCCGTCGGCGCCGCTCGTCTTGACGTAGGAGTCGAGCTCGAGCCGTTCGAGCTCCTCGCGGATCAGGTGGGCGACGCGGATCGCGAGCGCAAAGCCGCCGTCGGGCGGGTCGAGGTCGAACAGCACGAAGTCCGGGCGATCGGGCTTGTCGACGCGCGAGTACCACGCGTTCATGTCGATGCAGTTCATCTGGACCATCCAGAGCACGGCTTCCGGCGAGTTGAGGAGGGGGAAGTCGACGAGCCGCGACCCTCCTTCGCGCGGGTACGTGCGGAAGGTGCGCGTCGGGATCCAGTCGGGCATCCCCTTCGGCGCCTGCTTCTGGAAATAGACGTCCCCGGACGCTCCATACGGGAAGCGCTTCATCGTGAACGGGCGGTTTCGCAGGTGCGGCACGAGCACCGGCGCGATCGCGCCGTAGTAGTCGAACAGGTCCTGCTTCGTGATCCCCTCGCCGGCGAAGAGGACACGTTCCGGGCTGGAGAGTCGGACCGACCGCGGCGCCATCGAGCCGGTTCTACCGATCGGGGCGCGGCACTGTCGAGGCGCGGCTCTCCCCCTTTTGCGTGATGCGCCTCCGGTCACCGCGCCGAAGGTTCGGGTGGTGGCGCGGGTTGCCTGTTCGTCCAACAAGCCCCGCGCCCCCGTTCGTGCGCGACGACGCTCGAGTGGACGCGATGTCGAGGCCGCCCTTTCGTGAATGTATGGTCTCGTCACGAGGGGTCCAGCTCCACGGCAGAGGCGGCGAACGGGGTGATGCGGATGAACGACGGAGAGCACGCAGCCTGGCAGGGCTTTCTCACCCTTCATGCGACGCTGACGGAGGAGCTCGACCGGTCCCTGCGCGAGACGCATGGATTGACCTTGCAGCACTTCGAGTTGCTGCTGCATCTCGATCGGGCACCGGGCAACCGCATGCGGATGAGCGATCTCGCCGGCTCGGTTCGCATGTCCCAGAGCGGCGCTTCGCGACTCGTCGACCGGGTCGAGCGAGCCGGTCACGTCGTCCGACAGGAATGCGACGCGGACGGACGGGTCCTCTATGCGCAACTCTCCGAGACGGGAAGGGCCCGGTTGCTCGAGGCGCGTCCCACGTACGTCGCGGGGATTCGGGGCCGTTTCGTCGAGCGCTTCGACGTTCGCGTGCTGCGCAAGCTTGCGGCTGGCTGGCAGCGCTCGCGGGCGACGTTGACGGCCTTTGCGCTCATCGCCCCGGAGTTGCCGTTTCCGGCCTAGCGACGCGAACCCGCGACGTACCACCCGACCTGCGCGTCGGCCCACGCGCCCGGGAGGATTCGAACCTCCGACCCGCGGATTAGAAGTCCGCCGCTCTGTCCCCTGAGCTACGGGCGCTCGGCGGGAGCGTAGATGCTCTGCCGGACCCGTCGAGGAACCGACACGGTCGATCGGCGTGTCACTCCTCGAGCTGCTCCTGCTCGGAGAGAAAGCGGAGGAACCAGTACGCGAACACGCCGAAGAAGACGACGGACTGCTCCGCCGCCATCGTCATCCCGCCGAGCTGCTGGTCCTCGAGCCGCGAGAGCCCGAGCACGCGCTCGGGCGCGTCGGCGTAGAAGTCGTAGACGGCCCGAGGCACGAGCGCGAGCACGAGGCCGAGCGGGGCCGAGAGGACGAACGCGGCGACGACGTATCCGGCGCGCGCGCCGGACGAGAGTGCGTGCGGCGCGTCCTGCCAGACGCACCACCAGAAGAGGACGCCTGCGACGACGTACGTCGCGTGCTCGAGCGCGAGCAGCGAGTCGGGGCGCCGAAGCGCCGCATCGTAGAGCGCGGGAACGTGCCAGACCGCGTACGTCGCCACCCAGAGCGGGAGCGCGACGAAGGGCTGGGTCAGCGCGCGCGCCACGCGCGGCCGCGAGAGCCGCTGCGCGAGGCCCGGGGGAATGCCGAGGACGAGCAGGAGCGGCGCCCATTCCGCGAGGACGACGTTCTGCAGCAGGTGCGCCCAGACGAGGTACGTGCGCGCCAGCGTGTCGATCGGCGTGACGAGCACCGCGACGAGCAGCGTGCACCCGGTGAGGAACGAGACCGTCCGCGCGGTCTCCCGGCCGTCACGGGTGGCGAAGAGGTACCAGACCGCGAGCGCGAGCGGGACGAGCGCCTCCGCGCTCCACGACCAGGTCCCGGGCGTCACGACGCTACGCTACGTCGCACGCGGGTGTAGCTCAGTTGGTAGAGCGTCAGCCTTCCAAGCTGAATGTCGCCGGTTCGAGCCCGGTCGCCCGCTTCCCGCCGCCGACGATCAACGGCCGCTCGCGGAGAAGTGCTGGTAGTCGCGGTCGCCCGACCAGCGGCCGCCCCAGCCCCACCCGGCCGCTGCGAAGGCGCGAACCACGACGCCGCCCTCCACCGCCATCCCCGGGCGGTAGGGCGAGCGGCGCAGGTACCGGCTGCTCGCCGGGTGAGATGTCGTCCCCGCGGCGGTCACGTACGGGTTCTCGATCGGGTTCAGGTCGATCGCGCGGCCGTACGAATGCTCCGACCAGCGGGTCGTGCCCTCGACGTAGCGGCAGTTGAAGGCCGACGTGTTGTCCGCCTCGATCGAGCGGAAGTCGCTCGCGCCGTACGCATCGACCGGGACCATGCGCCGGATCGGGAAGCGCGCCGCGTAGAGGCGACGCAGGACGTCGAGGACGGGACGGGCGACGTCGCTCGCGACGACGAGCCGGCCCGTGTGCACGCGGCCGTCGAAGCCCCAGTGCCGCGCGCGCACGAGCCGGAGGCCGTCGAGCCCGATCGGGCAGCCACGGTGCCACGAGAGGCCCGTCATGGTCGCCCGAAGCGATGCGGGCAGCGGCGCGACCGAGCCCCGGAAGACAGGTCCCGCCTCGACGCGAGACTGGGTCGGCGCCGCCAGGAGGAGCGCGCAGACCGCGGCTGCGCTGACCAGCACCGTCCTCACGAGTCGGGGTGGCCGGATTCGAACCGGCGGCCTCCCGGCCCCAAACCGGGCGCTCTAGCCAGGCTGAGCTACACCCCGTGTGGCGGAAGTCTACGGCCAGAGCGTGGCGGTTCCTCCCCGGCGCGGCGCAGCGCCGCGGATAGCCTCGCGCGGTGACGGAGATCGTCCTCCACGACGAGCCCTTCGCGGCGACGCGACATCCACGGCTCGGCTACGCGATGGCGACCGCGGCCGCGGGGCTGTTCGCGATCAACGGGACGGTCTCGAAGGT
>DASXAW010000043.1:0-31954 GCA_036406535.1 Gaiella sp. | reverse complement strand
GATGCCCGTCGCTAGGCTCCGCGCATGCAGACGGGCGCCGCGGCCGAGATCGTCTTCGACCACGTCACGAAGCGGTACGAGGGCCGCGACGAGGACGCCGTCAGCGACCTCTCGCTGACGATCCCGGCAGGCGACATCTGCGTCCTGGTCGGCCCGTCCGGAGCGGGCAAGACGACGGCGATGAAGATGGTCAACCGGCTGATCGACATGAGCGAGGGCGACATCCGGATCGGCGGCACGAGCGTCCGCTCACTGGACGTGACCGAGCTTCGTCGTGGGATCGGCTACGTGATCCAACAGGTCGGCCTCTTCCCGCACATGTCCGTCGCGGACAACGTCGCCACGGTGCCGCGTCTTCTCGGCTGGTCGAAGGCGCGGACGACCCAGCGCGTCGACGAGCTCCTCGACCTCGTCGAGCTCCCCGCGGTCGACTACCGCGGCCGCTATCCGGCGCAGCTCTCCGGCGGGGAGCGCCAGCGCGTCGGCCTCGCCCGCGCGCTCGCCGCGGACCCTCCGGTGATGCTGATGGACGAGCCGTTCGGCGCGCTCGATCCCATCACGCGCGCCCGGCTCCAGCACGAGCTCCTCCGGATCCAGCACGAGCTGCGCAAGACGATCGTCTTCGTCACGCACGACATCGACGAGGCGATCCTGCTCGGCGACCGCATCGCGATCCTGCGCGAGGGAGGCATCCTCGCGCAGTACGACACGCCCGACGCGCTGCTCGCCCGGCCCGCCGACGAGTTCGTCGCGCGGTTCCTCGGCTCGGACCGCGGGCTCAAGCTGCTCGCTCTGCGCAGGCTCGACGAGCTCGACCTCGCGCCTCTCGACGGAGTCGCGGGCCCGACCGCGGACGGCTCGACCACCCTGCGCGACGCGCTGTCGCAGATGATCACGGCGGGGACCCGCTCGCTGGTCGTCCTCGACGGCGCGGGGCAGCCTCAGGGCGTCGTCACGCTCGAGTCGCTGACGGGCGTCGCCGCATGATCCCCATCGGAGGGCCGGTCGCCGCGCAGGGCCCGGTGATCCCCGACTTCGGCAAGGGCAGCGACTGCGTCGTCGAGAACCGTCTCTTCTGCCCCGACTGGGTGCGCCACAACTGGTCCGGGACCCTGCAGCCGGCGCTCCTCGACCATGTGAAGCTGACGCTCATCGCGGTCGCGATCGGGTTCGCCCTCTCGTTCGCCGCGGCCCTCCTCACCCATCGGTTTCGTCTCTTCGAGCGGCCGATGGTGGCGTTCGCGGCAATCGTGTACACGATCCCGAGCCTCGCCCTCTTCCAGCTGCTCGTGCCGGTGACCGGCCTGACCGTCGCCACGGTCGAGGTCGCCCTCGTCGGCTACACGCTGCTCATCCTCTACCGGAACATCCTCGAGGGCCTGCGGAGCGTCCCGCCCGACGTGCTGGAGGCGGCGCGCGGGATGGGTCTCACGCGACGGCAGACCCTGTGGCGCATCGAGCTGCCGCTGGCCGTGCCCGCGACGATGGCCGGCCTGCGTGTCGCGGTCGTCTCGACGATCGCGCTGGCCACCGTTGCCGCGCTCGTGATCCCCAAGGGCCTCGGGTACCCGATCTTCATCGCGCTTCGGGAGGCCTTCAACACCGAGATCCTCGTCGCGGGCGCGCTCGCAGTCGGCCTCGCGCTGGTGGCGGACGCGCTGCTCGTGGTCGCCGAGCGCGCGCTGACCCCGTGGAACCGGGCGCGGAGGGCGTCGTGATCGCCAGCCTGACGGTCTTCGGCGACTCGCTCGAGTTCGTCGTCGACGAGCGGCGACTGATCCTGCACAAGACGTGGGAGCACCTGCTGCTCTCGGGGGCGGCGCTCGGGATCGCGCTCGCCGTCGCGCTGCCGATCGGCGTCTGGCTGGGGCACCGGCACAGGGGATCGTTCCTCGCGGTGAACGTCGCGAACCTCGGCAGGGCGCTGCCGAGCCTCGCGGTGATCGCGGTTGGCTTCGTCTTCCTCGGCGTCGGGTTCTGGAGCGTCGCGCTGGCCCTCGTCGTCCTCGCGATCCCGCCGGTCCTCACGAACGCCTACGTCGCGGTCGACAGCGTGCAGACGGACGCGGTCGAGGCCGCGCGCGGGATGGGGATGACCGATCGCCAGATCATCACCCGGGTCGAGCTGCCGCTCGCGCTGCCGCTGATCTTCGCCGGGATCCGCACGGCGACCGTGTTCGTCGTCGCGACCGCGACGATCGCCGCCGTCGCCGGTGGCGGCGGGCTCGGCGACATCATCGTCAACCAGGCGGGCTACGGGCTCGAGGGCGTCGTCGGCGCCGCGATCTGCGTGTCCGTGCTCGCGCTCGCGGCCGACGGCGCCGTCGGGCTGCTCCAGCGAGCGCTCACGCCGGCCGGCCTCCGGGTCGAGTCGCGCTCCTTCGAGGCGGACGTGACCACGACCGTCTCCAGGCTCCGGCCCTCCGTGTCAAAAGTTGACGGACTCCCCGAGTAGAGCACATCGTTGCTCTAGGGTCATGCGAGATCCGACTCGAGATCACCCTCACCCGGAAGGGGGCACACAGTGATTCGGAAGCACAACAGGCGCGCCGCCAAGGCCGCGTTCTCGATCGCGTTCGGGGTCGCGCTCATCCTCGGCTTGGTCGCCGCGGCACCGGCCGCGGTCGGCGGGGCCGCGGCGCAGTCGGGGACGAAGGCGACCCCGATCATCGTCGGGACGAAGAACTTCCCCGAGCAGTACGTCCTGGGCCAGCTCTACAAGCAGGCCCTCGAGGCGGCGGGATTCGACGTCCAGTACAAGGAGAACATCGCGTCGACCGAGCTGATCGACACGTCCCTCAGGAGCGGGAAGATCACGATGTACCCCGAGTACACGGGGATCATGCTCTCGGTCACGTTCAAGAAGAAGGCGCTGCCCAAGTCCGCGGGGGCGACCTACGCGCTCGCGAAGAAGCTCTACGGCAAGCGCGGCCAGACGTTGCTCGCGCAGACGCCTTTCCAGGACGTCGACGTGATCGCGGTGACCCGCGCGACGGCGCAGAAGTACGGCCTGAAGACGCTCCGGGACCTGAGCAAGGTCCCCGACCTGAACATCGCCGCCTTCCCCGAGTGGGAGACGCGGTGGCGTGACCAGATCGGCACACGGTACGGCGTCAAGGGCTTCGACTTCGTCCCGCTCGCGGGGATCTCGGCGTACCAGCTGCTCGACCAGAAGAAGGTGCTCGCGGCGGACGTCTTCACGACGGACCCGCAGCTCCTCTCCGGCAAGTACGTCGAGCTCCGCGACCCGCAGAACATGTTCGGGTTCCAGCATGTCGCACCCGTCGTGAGCAAGAAGCTCGTCACCGAGTACGGCACGAAGTTCACCTCGACGATCGACAAGGTCTCACGGCTCCTGACCGTGAAGGCGATCGCGGCTATGAACCGCGCCGTGGGCGTCAACAAGAAGCCTGCCGACGACGTCGCGGCGGCGTTCCTCTCGGCCAACGGCCTCTCCTGAGCCCTGAGCGACCGACCTCCGGGGCGTCCCGGAGGTCGGTCGACGCCACGTCAGCTCGTCCGCGGACGGGCGTCGACGAGCGCCGCGACGACGAACGCCCCTGCCGCGAGGAGGACGATCGTCCCGCCCGGCGCGAGGTCTCCGTAGTACGACACGACGAGACCCGCGACCACCGACACGAGCCCGATGGCCATCGCGAGGCCCAGCGTGGAGCGGAGGCTCCAGGCTACGCGCTGGGCCGCGAGGACGGGCAGCGCCATCAGCGCGGCGATCAGCAGGATCCCGACCACGCGCATCGAGATCCCGATCGTCAACGCCGCGAGCACCGCGACGGTCGTGTTGAGCAGCCCCACGCGCACCCCTGCGACGCGGCTTCCCTCCTCGTCGAGCACCGCGCCGACGAGCCCCCTGTAGAGGATCGCGATCGCGGCGAGCGACCCGAGCCCGAGGGCGATCACCAGCCAGAGGTCGCTCCACGTCACGGTGAGGATCGAGCCGAACAGGAACTGGAAGAGGTTGACGTCGAGCCGGCCGGCGCTCGAGACGAGCACCACCCCCAGCGCGATGCCCGTGTAGAAGACGAGCGCCAGCGCCTGGTCGCCCGCCGCGCCTCCGCGGACGCGGAGCCACTCGATCGCGAGCCCGCCGACGACTGCGAACGCCAGGGCCGTCAGCACCGGCTCGATGCCGAGGAGGTAGCCGGCGGCGACGCCCGCGAACGCAACGTGCCCGAGCCCGTCGCCGACGAGCGCCTGCCGCCGCTCCACGAGGAAGAACCCGACCGCGGGCGCGAGGATGCCCACGACCACGCCGACCGCGAGCGCGAGGCGCATGAACTCGAGCTCGAGCATCAGTCCGCTCGCTCGTCAGTGGACATGGGAGGGGTCGTGCCACATCGCCGGCAGCGCCACCGGGTCGCCGTCGAAGACGAGACGCCCTCGCACGAGAACGAGGCGCGTGACGACGTGCTCGACCGCACCGAACTCGTGGGAGACGTAGAGGATCGTGACGCCGAGCTCCGCACGCAGCTCCGCGAGCAGCTGGGCGAGCGACTCCTGCGACGTCGCGTCGACGCCGGTCGTCGGCTCGTCGAGGGCGAGGAGCGCGGGCTCGGCGGCGAGTGCGCGTGCGATGAACGCACGCTGCTGCATGCCGCCGGAGAGCGTCCGCAAGGGCGCGCCCGCACGTTCCGCGAGCCCCACTCGGTCGATCGCCCTCCCCACCGCCCTCCGGTCGTCCGCGCGGAGCGGCCCGACCGCGCCACGGACCGCGAGCCGGCCGGTCTCGACGGTCTCGCGTACGGTGACGGGCGTCCCGCTCGAGAGCTGCGCGCGCTGCGCCACGTAGGCGACGCGCGGAGCGCCGCGAGCGCCAGGCGGCCGGCCGAAGACGCGAACCGATCCCGCGGTCGGCCGCTCGAGGCCGAGCGCGAGCCGGAGGAGCGTCGTCTTGCCGCCGCCGTTCGGCCCCGCGATGCCGAGGAAGGCGCCCTGCTCCACGGTGAGCGAGACGTGCTCGAGCGCAGGCGGCCCGCCGCGGTAGGTGAACGACACGTCCTCGAGCTCGAGCGCGGGAACCGTCGACGCTAGCGGCATCCGAGCGCCTTCCGAAGCGCGGCCAGGTTCGCGCGCATCACCCCGAAGTAGTCCGCGCCCTCCTCCTCCTCGCTCGGCGTCAGCGCCTCGAGCGGATCGAGCGTCGCCGTCACGGCGCCAGCCTCGCGCGCGACCGTCTCGGCGAGCGCCGGAGCGACGAGCGGCTCGGTGAACACGGTCGACGCGCCGGTCGTCCGGACGGTGTCGACGAGACGGGCGACGGTCTCGGGCGAAGGCTCCGCCTCGGGGGCGAGCCCGACGAGGGCGACCTGCCGCAGCCCGTACCGCGCCGCGAGGTACCCGAACGCGGCGTGGCTCGTCACGAGCGTCCGCCGCTCGCACCGTCGGAGGCCCCGCGCGAGGTCGCGGTCGAGCGCTCCGAGCCGACGGACGAGCGGCGCCGCGGCGGCGGGCTCGCCGAGCGCTGTCGCGACCGCGCGAACGACCTGGGCGTAGCGCGCCGGGTCGAGCCAGACGTGGGGGTCGACATCGTCGCCGGTTCCCCGCAGCGGAACGTGGTCGAGCACGTCGAGCGATTTGCCGCTGCGGTCACGGACGGCGTCCTCGACGGCGGGCTGGAAGCCGTGGCCCGCGTACACGACGAGGCTCGCGTCCTGGATTCGCGCGACGTCGCGCGGGCTCAGCTCGATGTCGTGCGGCTCCTCCCCCGCGCGGGTGAGATCGACGACGTCGACGCCGGGGCCTGCGACCTGCTCGGCCGCGAACGCCAGGGGATAGAAGGCGGCGACGACGGTCGTGCCGTCCGCAGACTCGCCCGACCCACCACAGCCCGCGAGCAGGAGCGCCGCCCCGGCGCCGGCACACACGAGAACGATTCTCGAAACCATGCAGGTGTGAGGCTAGCAGACGATGAGAATCGGTATCATCTAGGTGATGGCCTGGTCCGAGCACGCCCTCGCCGCCCTCCAGGACGCCGGGCTCCGTCGCGGCGGGGCGCGGCGGGCGGTGGTCGAGTTCCTCGAGCGGCAGGACTGCTGCCGCTCGGCGCAGGAGATCCACGACGGGATCGTCTCCGCGGGCGGCGCGGTGGGCGTCGCGAGCGTCTACCGGACGCTCGACACGCTCGCGGAGCTCCGCCTCGTCCAGCGAGTCGACGTCGGCGACGGCATCGCGCGCTTCGAGCAGTTCGGCGGCGAGGACGAGCACCATCACCACCTCGTCTGCGAGGACTGCGGCCGTGTCGAGCCGTTCACCGATGCGCCGCTCGAGCAGGCGCTGAGCCGCGCCGCCGGACGCCTCGGCTACGCCATGGAGCAGCACGAGGTCGTCCTCCGCGGCACCTGCGGCGACTGCAACGTGGGGGCACCCATGGTTCCCCCACGAGCCCCCTCCTCTTCGAAGCGACCCGGACGGGCGTAGCCTGGCCTCCCGGCCGGCCAAGCCACCTCCGGCCGCGACTCGCAGCGCCGCCGCAGCGCAGCGACGTGACAGCAATCGCTAGCCGGCCGGGGGCTGTCGGCCGTGCCCGCGTGCGCCGGCGCGACGCGACGTCGCCGCTCGGCTGCAGTTCGCAGACGACGATCTGCGCGAGTCGAGGGCCCGCGCGGCGGGCGCGGCCGCGCGGCGCTCAGCGTGGCGCGGCGGCGCTGCGGGCGACGCGGACGTCGCCGGAGACCGTGCGGATGCGCAGCTCCACGGGCTTCTCGTCCGAATCCGCGGGGTCGTCCCCGACGTCCAGCTCGGACGTCATCGTGCCGCTCACCGACTGCGCGTCGATCCAGAGGACGAGGCCCGGAACCGCGGCGACCTCGACGTCACCGGACACCGAGCCGACGACGACGCCGGCCCCGGCCGCCTCGAGCTCCACGTCTCCCGAGACCGTCCGCACCGCCGTGGCTCCGGCCGTCGAGCCGATCCGCACGTCGCCCGAGACGGTGTTGACCGCTGCATTGCCGCCGACCGAGCGGACGTCGACGTCGCCGGACGCGGACTTCACCGCCAGGGCCTCGAAGACGGCGCCCGCGGTGAGGTCGCCGCTCGCCGTGGCGTAGCTCACCGAGGTCGCGTCCTCGAGCGTCCCGTCACCCGAGGCGGAGTGGACGGCGACGGCACCGAGCGGGCCGCGCCCCTCGAGGTCGGCGCTCTGGGAGTCGAGCTCGACGTCGGTCCCCTCCGGGCAACGGACCCTCACGATCAGCTCGGGCCCCCGGCCCCAGGCGATCCCGAGCCGGCTCTCCCGCTTCGGCGCCCGCACGGCGACCTCCCGCCGGTCGCCGCGCTCCGCCGTCGAGACGCGCGTCTCGGCGGCCGCCGCGGCCGAACGCTCGTCGCCGCGCGCCGGGGCGACCTCCACCTCGATCCGCGGCTCCGACCAGGTCTCGACGCTCAAGACGCCGGCGGGGACCTCGACCCGGACGAGCGCGCGGCCGGGGGCTTCGAAGGAGTGCAGCTGCGGCTCAGCCACGGCGGACGCAAGGAGGCAGGACGGGGCGGACGTCGCCTCGGACGTCGGCGAGCCTCGGCGGGCGTCGCCGGTCGGCGTCGTCGCGGTCACGCGGGTCGAAGAGCACGAACGAGAACATTGCAGTCTCCTTCCGTCTAGCTCCGGGCGAAGCCCTGGAGGCGGTTCGAGGATCGGCGGGCGGCACGCGGCTCGAGGGCGCGCGCGAGCGCTCGCACGATCCAGGCGTTGGCAGAGACACCCTCGCGGGCGGCGGCTCCCTCGAGGCTCGACTTGAGCGTCTCGGGCAGCCTGAGCGTGATCCGGGCGCTGAGGTCGTCGCCGGGGGCCGGCGGCTCCTCGGGCGCCTCGGGCTCGTCGACGTACACGAGCTCCGGCTCGCGGCCCGCCAGCCGCACCTCGACGTGACCCGAGACGAGCTGGCCGTTGAGCGACAAGGCAGCCTCCGAGAGCACGTCCTGGAGCCGGAGGCGAAGCGCGGGCTCGGAGGCGTCGACCAGGCGCCGCAGGGCGTCGGCGAGCGACTCGTCGCCGATGGCGCTGGCCGTCGCCACGAGGTCTCGCCGGATCGCGTCGACGTGGATCTCCATGAGCACCAGTATGACATCAATTTGATGTCTGTCAAATGCCATCATGATTCCGCGGTGACATCGGCGTCGCGGCGGGCTTGGAGGACTCCGCTCCGGGCCGCGGTATCCGTCACCGCCGGCCGAGAGGCCGGTCGCCACCCATGTCCGAGCGCGCGCGCACATTCATCCGGCTCGATGCCCATGTCTCCCGGTTGGCTGCGCTCGTGCCCGTCGCGATCGGGCTCGAGGAGTGGGGCGACGGCGTCTGGCACGATGTCGGCCGGATCGGCTTCGTCGTCCTGTGGCTCGCGATCGCCGCGATCGTCGTCGCCGAGGTGGTCGTGACGCTGCGGCTGCAGGAGAACCGGATGCGCGCCGTCCTCTGGCTCGTGGCGGTCGCGCTCGCGAACCCCGCCGCAGACCCGCTCGTCCAGGTCATCCTCACCGCCCGCGTCTTCCGCGCGGTGAGGCTGCGGAAGGAGTTCACGGCGGAGGTCGGTCGCCAGGTCTTCTCAGGGCGCGGCATCCGCTTCATCGTGGCGGTCAGCGTCCTCGGCATGTTCGGGCTCGGGTGGCTGTTCAGCGCGGTCGAGACGACGCAGCACCTGAGCGTGGGCGACGGAGTGTGGTTCGCGCTCGTGACCGCCGCGACCGTCGGCTACGGCGACATCGTCCCCTCGAACACCGCCGGGCGCTTCATCGCCTCCGCGCTGATGATCCTCGGCCTGGTCGTCGTCGGGCTCCTCACCGGCGCGATCGCGGAGCGTTTCACGCGCACCACGCGACCCGAGGATCACGTCGTCGAGCGGCTCGACGAGCTCGCCGAGCGGCTCGAGCGGATCGAGTCCAACCTCGGCGAGAGCGGGGGCCGCTCCTAGCCGAGCGGGCCACGCGCACCGCGGCGTGGTTGTCTATCGCGGATGGCGGCTCAGGTCACGTACGTCGGCCACGCGACGGTGCACATCGCTCTCGACGGGGTGCGGCTCCTGACCGACCCCGTCCTGCGCCGGCGGATGGGGCACCTCCGCCGCCGAGGCCGCGTCGATGCGGCGGCGCTTCGCGGGATCGACACGATCCTGATCTCCCACGCGCACTACGACCACCTCGACATCCCGTCGCTCGAGCGTCTCGGCCGGGTCACGCCGATCGTCGTCCCGCGCGGGCTCGCGCCGCTCGTGCGCCGTCGCAGCTTTGCCCACGTCGTGGAGATCGATGTCGGCGAGCAGCTCGAGGTCGGTGCCGTCTCCGTGACGGCGACCGTCGCCGAGCACGGCGGCGGCCGGGGCGTGTTCGCCTCCGGGCCCGCGCTCGGCTACCTCGTGGAGGGGTCGAGCCGGATCTACTTCGCCGGTGACACGGACCTCTTCCCCGGCATGGCCGAGCTGGGTGACGCGCTCGACCTCGCGCTCGTTCCGATCTGGGGTTGGGGCCCGAGCCTCGGGCGCGGCAAGCACATGGATCCCGAGCGCGCGGCGGAGGCCCTGACGCTGCTCCGGCCGCGCGTCGCGGTGCCGATCCACTGGGGGACGTACCACCCGTTCCACCTCGGGCTGCTCGAGGCGCCGCGGTACCTCCGCGAGCCGGCCGAGCGCTTCGTCCGCGCGGCCGCCGAGGCCGCGCCCGAGGTCGAGGTGCGCCTGCTGCGGCCGGGCGAGGCGCTCTCGCTCGACGGGGTCGGGTAGGGCTACCCGCACCCCGGAGCGGCCGCGGACGCCGATAGGGTGTCGGTGTCCGACTGCAGGCGACTCGGGTCGGACGCTTTGGGCGAGGGCGGCCACGAGCCGGCCTCGAATTCGTGCGTGAGGACACCGAGGAGCCAGCGACCGCGTGAGCACCGTCGACCCAACCGATCTCCCGCTCTGGCAGACCGTCCGCCACCTGGTCCCGCTCTGGTGGGAGCAGCGGCGCCTCGTCTCGATCGGGCTCGTCTGCGCGCTCGGGTTCACGGGGCTCACCCTCGTGATCCCGGTCCTCGTGCAGCGGACGATCGACGACGCGATCGACGGGCCCGACCGCTCGCTGCTCGTTCCGTACCTCGCCGCGATCGTCGTGGTCGCCGCGCTCCGGTTCGGGATCAACTTCACCCGGCGGTACGCAACCGCGCGCGTCGGGATCGCCGTCGAGGCACGCCTGCGGTCGCTGCTCTACGACGCCTACCTGCGCTATCCGCGCGCCTTCTACGACCGCCACGCGACGGGCGAGGTCATCTCACGTGCGACGAACGACATCTACCCCGTCCGCTACTTCGTCGGCTGGGGCGTCGTCCAGGCGATCCAGAGCCTGATGATGCTCGTCGGCGCGGCGATCCTGCTCGCCGTCGTGAACCCGATCCTCGCGCTGACAGCGGCGCTCGCGATGCCGCCCATCGCGATCCTCACGTACATGTTCGCGCACCGGGTCTTCCCGATCTCGCGCGAGGTGCAGCGGCGCAAGGGCCACCTCACGGAGGCCTCCGACGAGGCCGTGGTCGGGATCGAGATGGTGCAGGCGTTCGGCCGCGAGGACGACGTGCGCGACCGGTTCCACGGCCGCGCCGAGGCCGTGCGCCGAGAGACGATGCGACAGGCGTCCGTCGAGGCTCGCTTTCTCCCGGGCCTGATCTTCCTCCCGACGCTCGGGATCGCGGCAGTGCTGTACGTCGGCGGCCGCCAGGCGATCCACGGCGACCTGACGATCGGCCAGTTCACGCTCTTCGTGACGCTCCTGTTGCAACTCGTCTGGCCGCTCGAGGCGCTCGGCTGGATCATCAACCTCGGCCAGCGCGCAACCGCGGCGGCCTCGCGCAGCTTCGCCTGGCTCGACGGGATCGAGCCCATGCGCGAGCGCGCGGAGCCGGTGGCGCTGCCCGACGGGCCTCTCCCGGTTCGCCTCGAGGACGTGCACTTCCGCTACGCGACGGGGAGCGAGGTTCTCACGGGGATCGACCTCGACGCGAACCCCGGCGAGATCGTCGCGGTGTGCGGGGCGACGGGCGCGGGGAAGACCTCGTTGCTCAACCTCCTTCCGCGCTTCTACGACCCGACCGCAGGTCGCGTGCTCCTCGGGGACGTCGACGCGCGCGACGTCGCGCTGTCGGAACTGCGTCGCTCGGTGGCGGTCGTGACCCAGAAGCCCGTGCTCTTCTCGATCCGTCTGCGGGACAACCTCCTCGCCGGCCGCCCCGACGCGGACTGGAGCGAGGTGCTCGACGCCTGCGAGGTCGCCGGCGTCGCGGCATTCGTCGACGAGCTGCCGGACGGCTACGACACGCTGATCGGCGAGCGGGGCGTCAACCTCTCCGGCGGCCAGCGGCAGCGCGTCGCGCTCGCGCGGGCGCTCATCGCGAACGCCCGCGTCCTCGTCCTGGACGATCCGATGTCCGCCGTCGACACCGAGACGGAGCGCCATCTCGTGGAAAGCCTCCGGGCCGCGGTGCGCGGGAAGACCGTGCTCATCTCGGGCCAGCGCCTGTCGACCGTCCTCGTCGCCGACCGTGCCGTCGTGATTCGCGGGGGGCGCATCGTCGAGGAGGGCGTGCCGGAGGAGCTCCTCGGCGCGGGTGGCCATTTCGCGCAGCTCTTCGGAGAGGAGGCGCTGGCGGCATGAGCGGTCGCCGCCCGTCGCGCAACGGGCTCTCCCGCCTCCTGCCTTACACGGCCGGCCGGCGCCGGCGGCTGGCGGCCGTGCTCCTGCTCGCGGCGATCTCGGCCGTCGCGCCGGTCGCGGGCTGGCACATCGTCGGCGACGCGATCGACAACGGGATCCGCGCCGGCGACGAGTCGCGCCTCGTCAGGGACGTCCTCCTGTACGTCGGGATCGGGGCCGTCGCGTGGCTCCTCGGCACCGCGACCTGGCTGATGCTCGCGGGCGTCGGCCAGCGGATGGTGCTCGACGTCCGCCGCGACCTCTTCGAGCACCTCACGTCGCTGTCGCTCCGCTACTTCTCGGAGCAGAAGGCCGGCTGGATCATCGCGCGCCTGACGAGTGACGTCGACGCGCTCTCCGACGTGCTCAACCAGGGCCTCACGACGCTCGTCGTGAACACCCTGACGCTCGTCGCCGCGGTCGGCGGGCTGTTCCTGCTCGACTGGCGGCTCGGGCTCGTCGCTCTCCTCGTGCTCCCGCCCGGGATCCTCGTCACCCGCTGGTTCCAGCGACGGTCGCACGAGGCGTTCTCCGACGTCCGCACGCGCATCGCCGCCGTCACCGCGCAGCTCGCGGAGTCGGTCGCGGGGATGGCCGTCGTGCAGGCGTTCACGCGAGAGCGCGCGTTCCAGCGGGAGTTCGAGGGCCTCAACGAGGCGAACCGCGTCTCGAACGCCTACGCCCAGAAGCTGTCGTCGGTCTTCTTCCCCGCGATCGAGCTACTCGGGGTCGTCGCTCAGGTCGCGGTGCTCTACGCAGGCGCCAGACTGATCGACGGCGGGTCGCTCGAGATCGGGACGCTGATCGCCGCCGCGGGGCTCCTGTCGCTCGTCTTCCAGCCCCTCCAGGAGCTCTCCGAGCTCTACGGCCAGGTGCAGGCGGCGAGCGCGGCGATGGGGAAGATCTCCACGGTGCTCGACGCGGTGCACGACGTCACCGACCGGCCCGGGGCCCGTGCGCTCGGCAGGATCGAGGGGAGGCTCGAGCTCGACCGGGTCGTCTTCGCGTACGGCGACGAGCCGGTCGTCCACGGGCTCGAGCTCGACGTCCCCGCGGGTGGGTGCATCGCGCTCGTCGGCGAGTCCGGCGGCGGCAAGTCCACGACCGCCAAGCTCGTCGCGCGCTTCTACGACCCCGACGGAGGTGCGGTGCGGGTCGACGGCGTCGACCTGCGCGATGTGCGCCTCCGCTCGTACCGCCGCCAGCTCGGCGTCGTCCTCCAGGATCCCTTCCTGTTCAGCGGCACGATCGCGGACAACCTGCGCTTTGCCCGTCCCGACGCGACCGACGAGGAGATCGACGCGGCCGCGCGCGCGATCGGCGTCGACCGGATCGCGGCGCGGTTCGAGGACGGCCTCGGGCACGTCGTCCGCGAGGGTGGCGCGGGTCTCTCGGCCGGCGAGCGCCAGCTCATCTCGATCGCGCGGGCGCTCGTCGCCGATCCGCGGATCCTGATCCTCGACGAGGCGACCTCGAACATCGACCGGCCGAGCGAGGTGCTGATCGAGCGGGCGTTCGACACGCTCCTCCGCGGCCGGACGTCGCTGATCATCGCCCACCGGCTCGCAACGGTCCGTCGCGCGGACGAGATCGTCGTGCTCGAACGCGGGTCGGTCACCCAGCGCGGGACGTACGACGCGCTGATGGCGGTGGACGGGACGTTCAGGCGTCTCGCGACGACGCTCGAGGGCGCGGACGCGCGGCGTGCCGCCTAGCGGCGACTACTCGCCCCAGTCGAAGTCGCGCGAGCGGCCCCAGAGGCTCTCGTCGAGCGCCGCACCCTCGGCGACGTCTTCCTCGCCGGGCCACGGCAGCGGCGAGACGGGCTCGGGCGCCTCGGCGCCGTCGAGGGTCTCCTCGAGCCGCGCCTGCTCCTCGGACTTGAAGAGCGGGTGATTCTCGAACGGGTCCTCGACCGAGTAGCGGTTGAGCGGCATCGCGCCGTCCAGCTCGGAGTTGCGCTGCTTGAGGTCGAGATGCTCCTGGATCGCGCGCGAGAGCGACGAGGCCTCGTCGTCGCCGGCGGCGTCGTCGGTGAAGGGGTTGTCCGGAATCCTGGTGTCTGTTGCCATGCGTTCTCCGTCGTCGGGGTCGGGACGGCCGCGGTCCCGTGGTGTCGATCGGTCGCGGGCCACGCCGCAGTGTAGCCCCGCCGCCGCTGCCTACGGGCAGGGCTCGGAGCCAGCCGCGTGTGCTTGGATTCCTCCATGCTCCGCGTTCCGAAGAGCCCGCTCGCGCTCGCATTCTTCCTGTTCCGGCTCTGGCGGCGGCTGCCGCCCGCCCAGCGCCGGATGGTCGTGCGACTCGCGTGGGCACACGGCCCGCGCATCGCCGCCGGCGCGGCGGCCGCGGCCACCGCCCGCGCGCGACGCCGCGTGCGCCCTTCGGCCTAGGCCTCGCCGAGCGCTAGCCGGACGATGCGGTCCTGCTCGCGCTGGTGCGCGGTCGGGTAGCCCTCGCTCGGGCTCGCCTTCCAACCCCGGCCGACGTAGCTGACGCCGTCTGCGCTCGTCGCACGCACCGCCTCCTCGAGCCGGTGGCGCATCGAGCGCCAGGGGCCCATGTTCTGCGGCTCCTCCTGGGCCCAGACGACTTCGCGGAGCCGTGGGTAGCCACGGAGCGCCTCGGAGACGGCCTCGGAGGGGAACGGGTACAGCTGCTCCAGCCGCGCGACGGCCACGGTGCTCGCAGCCGCACGCGCCTCGTGAGCGACGATGTCGTAGTAGAGCTTCCCGGAGCAGAGGACGAGCCGCTCGACCGCCTCCCGGTCGACGGCGGGATCGTCGAGCACGGGATGGAACCGCCCGCCGGCGATGTCGTCGAGCGTCGACGAGGCCTGCTTCAGGCGCAGGAGCCCTTTCGGCGTCATCAGCACGAGCGGGCGCGCGACCGCGTCGAGTGCCTGACGCCGCAGCAGGTGGAAGTACTGCGCCGCGGTGGTGCAGTTCGCGACGCGGATGTTCTCCTGGGCGCCGAGCTGCAGGAACCGCTCGAGACGCGCGCTCGAGTGCTCCGGCCCGTTCCCCTCGTAGCCGTGGGGCAGCAGCAGCGTCAGGCGAGAGGTCTGCTTCCACTTCGACCGGCCCGCGACGATGAACTGGTCGACGACGATCTGTGCGCCGTTGATGAAGTCGCCGAACTGTGCCTCCCAGAGCACGAGCGCCTCTGGCGCCGAGACGGAGTAGCCGTACTCGAACCCGAGGGCGGCGTACTCGGAGAGCGGCGAGTTGTAGACCTCGAACGAGGCCGTGGCACCCTCGAGATGCTGCATCGGCGCGACCGTCTCGCCCGTGTGCGGATCGTGGAGGACGAGGTGCCGGTGCGAGAAGGTCCCTCGCTCGGTGTCCTGGCCGGACAGGCGGATGGGGATCCCGTCCTCGAGCAGGGAGGCGAACGCGAGCGCCTCCGCCTGGCCCCAGTCGATCCCGCCCTCGTCGAGGGCCTCGCGTCGGCGCTCGAGCTGCTTCGCGAGCTTCTGGTTGATCGTGAACCCGCTCGGGACGCTGAGGAGCTGCTCGTCGAGCGACCGGAGGCGCGTCGCCTCCACCGCGGTCTCGACCGCCTCGGCCGTTCCGGCGCTCCGCACAGGCTCCGGGCTCGTCTTCGGCGGCTCCGCGATCGACGCGCGCAGGCTCTCGTGCGCCGCCCGCAGCACCGCGACCACCTCCTCGACGAGCCGCTCGGCATCCTCGGCGGTCAGGGCGCCGTCCTCGACGAGCCGCTCGGCATACCGCTCCCGAACGGTGGGCTGCGACTCGATCCGCTCCGCCTGGAGCGGTTGCGTGTACGCCGCCTCGTCCTGCTCCTGGTGGCCAAAGCGCCGGTATCCGACGATGTCGATCACGAAGTCGTGGCCGAACTCCTCCCGGTACGCGAGGGCGAGTCGGACGGCGCTGAGGGCGGCTTCGGGGTCGTCCGCGTTCACGTGGACGATCGGCACGTCGAATCCCTTGGCGAGGTCGCTGGAGTAGCGCGTCGAGCGGCCCTCCATCGGATCGGTCGTGAACCCGACCTGGTTGTTCGTGATCAGGTGCAGCGTGCCGCCGGTGGAGTAGCCCTCGAGGCTCTGGAGGTTGAACGTCTCCGCGACGATGCCCTGGCCCGCGAAGGCCGCATCGCCGTGGATCAGGATCGGGAGGGCGACCGTCGGATCGTGGAGGCCCTTGCCGGAGGAGCGGTCGGTCTGCTCGGCTCGCGCCCAGCCCTCGACCACGGGATCGACGGCTTCGAGGTGACTCGGGTTGGGGGCGATCGTCACCTCGATCTCGCCGCCTGCCGTGTTGCGCGTGCCCGACGCCGGCAGGTGGTACTTCACGTCGCCGCTCCCGCCCTCCGGGTCGACGACGAGGGCGTCGTAGGAGCGCTCTCCCTCGAACTCGCGCAGGACCGACTGGTACGAGCGGCCGACGGTGTGGACGAGCGCGTTGAGCCGGCCGCGATGCGCCATCCCGATCACGACCTCGTGTGCGCCGCGCGAGGCGGCGAGCTCGATAGCCTCGTCGAGCATGGGGACGAGCACGTCGAGCCCCTCGAGCGAGAACTGCTTCTGGCCGAGGAACGAGCGGCGCAGGTAGCGCTCGAAGGCCTCGACCTGGGTCAGCCGGCGGAGGAGCGCGGTCCGCTCCTCGGGGCTCGGCTCTGCCCGAAAGCGGCCCGACTCGATCGCCTTCCGCAGCCACACGCGTTCGGCGTGGTCGGAGATGTGCTCGATCTCGTAGGCACTCGAGCCCATGTAGACGTCGCGGAGCCGTGGGAGCGCCTCGAGAAGCGTCTCGCCGGGGACGGAAAGCCGGAGGAGGCGTGCGGGGATCCGGGCCTGGAGCTCAGGGGTGAGCGGCGGATGGAGACGGGTCTCGTCGAGCGCCGGGTCGCCCATCGGCTCGGATCCGAGCGGGTCGAGCCTGGCCGCGAGATGGCCGTGCATGCGGTACGCCTTCACCAGCGCCATCGCCGCCGCGATGCCGGCGAGGAGCTCCTGGTCGACGGCGGGCGCCGCCTCCGCGGGGGCGGGCGCGGGCGCCACGGCAGGCGCGCTCGCAGCCGCGGGCGCGACCGGAGCGGCCTCCGTCGCGATCTCCGGGGCCTCGTCCGGCGCCGCAGGGACCAGCGTCTCGGGCGCGCCGTTGCCGTCCGTCGCCTCGAAGATCCGGCGCCACTCGTCCGGTACGCTCGCCGGGCTGTCGAGGTAGTCCGCTCGGAGCTGAGCGACGTACGCGGCGTTCAAGCCCGTGGACTCGGTCGCTGCCATCGCCGACGTGTTGTAGCAGCGGCGCCGGAGCCCGACGCGGGGCCGCGGCTCCCTAGAGAAGCGGGCCGTCGGTGACGATCGCGACCGTCATCCCGACCACCCATGCCAGCGCGCCGAAGAGCGCGGCCTTCAGGGCAAGGGACTGGTACCTCGCGCTCATCCGCGCCGCGACGAGCGCGACGATGATCGCCACCGGCGCGAGACGCGCGGGATGCGCGTCGACCTGCAGCAGGAGCCCGAGCCCCATCGCCACCGCGGAGAGCACGAACGACGCGACCGCGAGGAGGCCGGCGATCATGTCGCCCGCGGACGAGCGCTCGCGGCGTGTTTCCTGGACTGCGCTCACCGGTGGGTCTCACCGCGCGCGACGGTCGGGCGAGGGGCGACACGGTCGCGCTGCGTACGGCTGCGGTCCTTCCGGGTCGGCCCGTGCGGGACACGCGGCTTCGTGCCGACGGGGGCGGTCGGGGGAGCCGGCGGCGAGGGCGTGTCGCTGACCGGGACGGCCGACGCCGGCTGCTCGTCGCGCGGCTCCGCGCGGATCGCCCACCAGACCACGAGACAGAGATAGACGAGGGGGATCTTGAGCACGAGCAGCAGGAAGATCGCTTCCCAGAGCATCGCCCCGAGTCTACGCGATCGTCCGACGGATCCGCGATAAAGGACAGGGCATCGATGGCCCGAAGGCGAATGAGAGACGTTGACACGACTTCACACCGCCCTTACGCGGTGGGGCTACCGTGGCCCCCTTCCCGACCCCGCCCAAGGAGGTTCCCGTGCGATTTGCCGCCCGAGTGATCGTCATCGCCTGTCTCGCCGCCGCCGTGCTCGTCCCGGCCGCAGCGGCGGCCGACCGAATGTGGGTCGGCTTCCAGGACGACCCGATGTTCCGCTGGGACCCGCAACGGATGGAGGCGATGGACCGGGCGCGCAGCAACGACGCACGGATCGTGCGGACCGTGGTCGACTGGTCGCGCATCGCCGCCGACCGGCCGGCACGGCCGACCGACTCGTTCGACCCCGCCTACAACTTCGAGGACGTCGACGAGCTCGTCCGGAACGCGCAGCAGCGCGGCATGGAGGTCCTGATCACGCTCTGGGGCACCCCGAAGTGGGCGAACGGCGGGCAGACGCCGCAGGTCGCGCCGAAGAACATGCGTGACTTCCAGAACTTCGCGCAGGCGATCGCGTCCCGGTACTCGGGCCGCTTCTCGGGATTCCCGTACGTCCGCTTCTTCTCGATCTGGAACGAGTCGAACCTCGCGACATTCCTGCGCCCGCAGTTCGACAACAAGGGGCGCATCATCTCGACCCGCACGTATGCACGACTCGCGAAGGCGGCCTACACCGGTCTGAAGAAGGGCAACAAGAGCGCGCTCGTCGCGATCGGCGAGACCTCGTCGCACGGCCGCGACCATCCGAAGAAGGGCCTCACGGACACGGTCGCGCCCGCGACCTTCATGAAGGGAGTGGCCGCCGCCGGGAAGCCGCTCAAGCTGAAGTTCGACGCCTGGGCGCATCACCCGTACCCGTTCCCCGTGGCTCAGAAGCCCACGCAGCGGGTGCGCTACCCGAACGTCACGCTGACGACGATGAAGCAGTTCGAGAAGGATCTCGACAAGGCGTTCGGCCGGAAGAACGTCCCGGTCTGGATCACGGAGTACGGCAACGAGACGAAGCCGGGCGAGCCCTCGGGCGTCACCGAGGCGCAGCAGGCGAGGTACATGCCGCAGGCGATCGCGCTCGCTCGCAAGGACCCGCGTGTCGGCATGTTCATCTGGTTCGTGATGCAGGACTCCAACGGGAGCCTCTGGCAGAGCGGCATCTACCACATGGACGGCACCGCCAAGCGGGCGGAGCCCCGCTTCGCTCCGGCGGCAGGCCCGCTCGACATGGTGAACGGCAAGATGACCGTCAAGGGCGGCACGAAGAACCCGCTGGTCACCGTGTACCTGCGCGAGTACTGCGCGAACAACACGACCGGGACGACCGTCGGCTACACGGTTCGCGGCTACCTGGGCGCGAAGCTCATGGCGGTCGACCAGGGTGCGACGCCGCTGGCCCGCGATTGCACCGTGAAGGTCCGGGCGATGGGCCTCACCATCGCCAAGAAGAAGACCTACAAGGTCCAGGTCGCGGCCAACACCGCCACGACCGCCGAGATCGTCCGCACGATCACGGTCGTCGGCGCCTGACGCCGCGGGAGGGAGGGCGGCGCTCGCCGCCCTCCCTCCCGCGCCTCCTCGTCTCCGGCCGATGCAGGGGTTTCACCCCTCCCACGGTTGGGAACGATGGCTCTCGAGAGGGCGCCGGGGACGAAGCGAGCGATCGCCCGCCAACGGCGACATCCTGAGAGCAAAGGAGTTCCGAGATGGGCGTTGGTGTCAGCCTGCTTCTGATTGCCGCCGGTGCGATCCTCACCTGGGCGGTCTCGGCGGAGGCGTCCGGGGTCGACCTCAACACGGTCGGCGTCATCCTGATGGTCGTCGGCGCCGTGGGTCTCCTCCTGTCCCTCGTGTTCTGGTCGAGCTGGGGCGGCTTCGGCACCCACCGGAAGGCCGTCGAGAGCGGCCCCGGTGGCACGACGGTCACCGAAGAGCGCGTCAGCTGACGCACTCGCGCCAGAGCCGGTACAACGAGGGGGATGCAGCCCGAGCCGGTTGAGATGGACCGTCCCGAGCCCGGTGTCGTCCTGCTGCGCGCGAAGGGTGACCTCGACGCGTACACGGCGCCCGGGCTCAGGACGCAGCTCCACGAGGCGACCGGCGGCGAGGCGGAGCTCGTCGTCGTCGACCTCGCCGAGATCACGTTCATCGACTCCGCCGGTCTCGGCACGCTGGTCGGGGCGCACCGGCGGATGCGCGAGGGAGGCGGCCGCCTCCGGATCGTGCGGCCGCCGAGGCTCGTCGCACGCGCGTTCGAGCTGACGGGTCTCGACGAGGTTCTCGACCTCCGGGACGATCGCGAGCAGGCGCTCGCGGCGTCCTGACGCCCGAGCCTAGAGGCTGCAGGCGAAGCGGACTCGAGTGCCCCTGCCGTCGGGGCCGGCGCCGACATCGACCTCGTCGGCGATCGCGCGGATGATCGAGAGCCCCATGCCGCTCTCGCCGTGGTCGTCTCCGTGGGGCTCGACGTCCGCGTCGCCGAGGCCGCGGCCCTCGTCCGAGACCGCGATCTCGAGCCTTCCCGCGTCGCTGCTGAGCTCGATCCAGACCCGTCCGGGGCTGTCCGACGGGTAGGCGTGGCGGACCGCGTTCGCCACTGCCTCCGTGACGGCCAGCTTCAGGTCGGCGATCGTCTCCTCGGAAGCCCCCGCCGACCGTCCCACACCGGTCGCCGCGAGCCGCGCGAGGAGGAGAAACTCCGGCTTCGCCGGCACCTCGAGCACGACGCGGCCGTTCACGCAGGCACCTCCGGCTCCTCGAGGCGCCCGCGCATCACCTCGAGCGCCTTGCGCAGGAGACGCGAGACGTGCATCTGCGAGATCCCGACCTCGGCTGCGATCTCGGACTGCGACATGCCGCGGAGGAAGCGCAGCACGACGATCCGCCGCTCACGCTCGTCGAGGACGTCGAGCCCCTGCCGGACGACCGAGCCTCGCTCGAGCGCCGCGTACCCGCGCTCCTCGTCGGCGAGCCCGGGCACGCGCCCCGGCTCGTCCTCGTCGTAGGGCTGGTCGAGCGACCGCGGCGCGTACGCCTTCGACGCCTCGAGCGCGTCGATCGCCTCTTCCTCGTCGACCCCGACGGCCGCGGCCAGCTCGGCCACGGTCGGGGAACGACCCAGCTCTGCCGAGAGCTCGTCGCGCGTCCGCGCCAGGCGCATCGAGAGCTCCTTGAGGCGGCGGGGGACGTGGACGGCCCACGTCCGGTCGCGGAAGTGGCGGCGGATCTCCCCGACGATCGTGGGCACCGCGTACGTGGAGAGCTCGACGCCCTTCTCGAGCTCGAAGCGGTCGATCGCCTTGACGAGGCCGATCGCGCCGACCTGCACGAGATCCTCGGTCGGCTCGCCTCGGCCGGCGTAGCGGTTGGCGAGCGAGCGCACGAGCGGCATCAGCTCCTCCACGAGCCGGTCTCGGGCGCGGACGTCTCCTCCCTTGAGATACGCGACGAGGAGCGCGCGCTGGTCGCCGGACGCCACGTCACCGTGCTCCACCGCGCCCGAACGTGAGCACCGCCCACGTCGCGCCGTCGTCGCCGGATTGCAGCTCGACCGCGTCGGCCAGCGCGTCGAGGACGCGCCGGCGCCCAGGATCGTCGGCCGCGGCCGAGAGGGGGCCGATCCGCAGGTCGACGGCGCCCGTCTCGGCCGAGGCGTCGACCCGGACATCCGGCCCGACAGCGTCCGCGAGCACCGTCGTCGTCGCGAGCTGGAGCTCGTCGATACGGTCGTACGGGAGGTCGAGCCGCGCTCCGAGCCCCGCGAGCACGAGCTCAACCACCCCGCTCCAGCCGGCCGTAGCCGGCACCGTGATGGAGACGACGTCGGTCACGGCCCCGGCCCCCGCCAGACCGCCGCGCACCGGCGTAGACTCGGCGGCGTGGAGACCGGCGAGTTCGAGGTCGTGGTCGACCGGGCGGGCGACACCCGCCGTATCGCAGTGCGCGGCGACCTCGACCTCGCGACCGTCGGAACCCTGCGACCCGCCCTCGACGACGCGATCGACGCCGGCGAAGACACGACGCTCGTGCTCACCGACTGCACGTTCCTCGACTCGTCCGCGCTCAAGGTGATCGCGGACGCGAGCCGGCGGGCGGACGCGTCCGGAACCGCGTTCGCCGTCTCGCGACCCTCCCCGCAGGCGGCGCGCGTGCTCGAGCTCTCCGGACTGGGCGAGATCGTCACCATCGAGGCGACCGATTATCCCTGATGTCCCCGCGAAGGGGCCCGGGGCTAGAGCCGGTCGAGCGCGGCTTCACGAGTCGGGAAGAGCGTGAAGACGCGGTCGAGGAGTGTGACCTCGAAGATCCTGCGCAGCCCGGGCTGCGTGACCACGACACGCAGCTGACCGCCCTGCGGCCGGAGCCGCTTCACCCCCCCGAGCAGGACGCCGAGCGTCATCGAGTCGACGAAGGTCGCGTCGGTCAGGTCGACGACGACATGGAAGGCGCCGTCGTCGATCACGCCGTGTAGCTGCTCGCGCAGCTCGGGCGCGCTGTGCAGGTCGGCCTGTCCGTGGATGACGAGCACGGCGACGTCGGACGACTGCCGGACGGCCTCGACGGCCGGCTGCTCTTGGGGGGCGGGCATCTCACTCATGTCGGCCTTCATGATTCTGTCGTACCCGCACGTGTTTTCGCGAAAACACGTGCAGATGGCGCGGCTGCGGGCCCCGTGCCGTCGAGTCGCCGCTCGAGGACGACGACGGTGCCGTCGGCCGCGTGCACGATGTCGACGCGGTCCATCAACCCCCGCATCAGCGGCAGGCCCAGACCGCGATCGCCGGGTCCCGGACCCGCCGCGCGCCACCGCCCGGTATCGGCGATGCGGACGCGGACGAGCGGTCCCTCGCGGCCCGCGTGGAGCCTGAAGGTCGTCCCGGCCGGCCCCTGCGCATGCTCCACCGCGTTCGCGCACGCCTCCCACGCGGCCAGCAGCACGTCGTGCCGCAGGTCGGGATCGGCGCCGAGCTCCGTGAGCCACTCGCCGAGCGCGGCCCGCATCCGGAGGAGACCGTCGCGGTCGGCCGGGAGGCGCAGGTCCAGCACGTCTGCCGAAACGGGCTCGAGTCGCACGACGAGCATCGCGACGTCGTCTTCGCGCTCGACGTCGTCGAACACCCCGCGCAGCACGTGGTCGATCAGCGTGTCGGGGCTCGCGGACACCGAGCCTGCCGTCTCTCGCACCAGCTCGAGCCCCACGTCGAGCGACGCGTCTCGCCGCTCGACGAGCCCGTCGGTGTAGAGGATGATCGTCGCACCCGCCTCGAGCGTCTCCTCCGCCACGTCCACGGGCACGTCGCCGTCGACGCCGAGCGGGAGCGAGCGGCCGCCGTCGAGGTACTCGGCCGTCCCGTTCGGGTGGACGAGGAGCGGCGGCGGGTGCCCGGCCACGACATACCGGCAGTGACGACGAGGGACGTCGACGACGAGGTAGGCGAGCGTCGCGAAGGGAGCCTCGGAGAGCGCGTCCACCATGCCACTGAGGCGGCGCACGACCTCGCCCGGGTCGTCGTGCTCCGAGGCAAAGGCGCGTAGCGAGTTTCGGAGCTGCCCCATCGTCGCGGCCGCCTGGACGCCCTTCCCCACCACGTCCCCCACGACGAGCGCGATGCGCCCGTCCGGCAGCGCAAAGGCGTCGTACCAGTCACCGCCGACGTCCACTCCTGCCTCACCGGGCAGGTAGCGGGCGGCGAACGTCACGCCGGGCACCTCCGGTAGCGCCTGCGGCAGGACGCTCTGCTGCAGCGTCTCGGCGATCGTCCGCTCGCTCTCGTAGCGGATGGCGCGGTCGAGCGCCTGGCCGCTCTGGCTGGCGAACGTGCCCGCGAACGCCCGGTCCTCCGGCTCGAGCGCCTGGGCGGTGCGCCACCCGAGAAGCAGCACGCCGTGCACGCGCCGTGAGGCCCCGAGTGGGAAGAGCGCCACCGAGACGAGTCCTTCGGCCTCGAGGCTCGGGCGCAACGGGTCGTCCGGCGGCAGCGTCGCCAGCGACGGGTGGAACGAGGCACGCCCACGCGAGAAGACCGTGGCCAGCGCGCTGTCGTGCTCGAGCGCGAGCCGACCGATGCGCTCCAGTCCTGTCGCGTCGACCCCGCTCGCGCCGTCCAGCTCGAGCGCCTCACCGCTCTCCGAGACGAGGTGGACTGCGACGGCGTCGGCTCCTGCCGTCCCGATGCCCTGCTCCCGCACGATCGCCGCCACGTCGGTGGGGACGAGGCTGACGGCGAGCGCAGCGGTGAGCGACTGGAGCCGGCCCCTGCGCTCCGCCTCGAGCCGTTCGAGCTCGTACAGGCGGGCGCGCTCGAGCGCCTGCGCGCCCAGCTCCGCGGCAAGCGTCGCGACCGCCCGCCGCTCCAGCGTCACCGCCCCGGGCTCGCGGAAGGCGAACGCCATCGCGCCGATCACGTCGCCACCGCGACGGACGGGGACGGCGAGCGCGCTGCCGGACACCGCTCGGCTCGTCACGTCAGGGAATGCGCGGACGAGCTCGGCCCGCCGCTCGACCCAGACGACATGGCCCTCGCGTGCCGCCGCGGCGAGTGGAGTCCGGGTCGAGAGCGGGACTCTCGCCCGCGGACCGACGGGCGCCGTCCCGTCGCCCGACTCCACCACGAGGAGCTCGTCGCCCTCGACGAGTCCGAACGAGCCGTGCCGGGCGCCGAGCGCCTCGACCACGCCGCGCGCGAGCGCCTCGGCCACGTCGGCCGGCCGCACGGCGGCGGAGAGGCGCGCCGTGAGCTCCTGGATCGCCTCCAGCCTGCGCCGCGAGCGCTCCGCCTCGACCGCCGCGACCGCAGCCCGCTCGTGATCGCGTCGCATCGCCCAGCCGACCGCCACGACGACCGCGGCCGCGAGGAGCGACGTGGACCAGCGCAGGAGCTCGTCCCGGTCGGTGAACACCGACTGCCAGCTGGGGTCTTCGACGATGAAGGCCCCGAGTCCCCAGCCGACCATCGTCGCGGCGATGCCGGCGGGCACGCCGCCGAGCAGCATCGCGAGCGCGACCGCTCCCACGAGCTGGGCGTACGACGCGCCGGAGGTCAGGCTGTGGAGCGCGATCCCGATGGCGACGCCCGCGAGTCCGAGCACCGCACCGAGCGCCGTCGCCGCGACCCTGCCGCGCGTCCGTGGCCCGAGCCGGCGCTGGAGGCGTTCGAGCCCCAGGTGCCCGTAGGACGACATGGTCCTCCATCCTGCCGGACCGCGCGCGGAGATACCGCCTGTCGCGCGAGTCAGGAAAGCGGCGGGGCGAGCAGCAGCACGACCTGCGTCTCGTCGCCCGGCGACACGGTGTCGAGGTCGACCTCGCTCGCGTCCCGGCGCTCGACCCGCGCACCGAGCGCCTCGAGGAAGGCGTCGGGCGGCTCGAGGAAGTCTGCCCCTGCGTTGCGGTAGTGCATGGGCAGGACGATGCGGGGGCCGAGTTCCCGCACGACCTCGGCGGCCGCGGCGCCGCCGATCGTGGGCCCGCCGCCGATCGGCACGAAGAGGACGTCGACGTGGCCGATCGCCTCGCGCTGCTCCGGTCGGAGCAGCGCCTGGCCGAAGTCGCCGAGATGGCAGAACCGGACTCCGTCCAGGGTGAAGCAGAAGATCGTGTTCGGCCCGCGCTGCGTCCCTGCGCGATCGTCGTGCTCGGAGGCGACGGCGACGATCTCGCCGATCGGCGAGTCGAGCGTCCCGGCCGTGGAGCGAAGCACGATCGGCGACCCGTGCGCGGCGTCGACTGCGTTGTGATCGGAGTGCTCGTGCGTGACGAGCAGGAGATCCGCGCCCACCCCCTCGACGGGCGGGTGCCGAAACGAGATCCCACGCTCGGCGAGCCGCTCGCCGAGCGCCCCGAACGGGTCGATCAGGACCCGCTTCGAGCCGGTGAGCAGGAAGGCCGACTGGCCGTACCAGCGGACGATCATCAGGTTCCTCGGTGGGTCACGACGAAATGGAGCCGACGGGACTCGAACCCGTGGCCTTCTGGCTGCCAGCCAGACGCTCTCCCAGCTGAGCTACGGCCCCTGGAGCGCTCCATGCTAGCCGCTCGACATGGAAGTGTCCGACCCGAGGTCGTACGTCCGCCACCGGCAAATGGGGACGCTACGCGGTAGCGGCGGCCTCGAGCTTCGGCACGTCGTTCCAGAGGTCCTCGAGCCGGTAGTGCTCGCGGGTCTCGGGTGTGAAGACGTGGAGGACGACGTCGAGGTAGTCGTCGACGATCCACGTCGCCTCGGGCAGGCCGCTCGTCGAGCGCGGCATGAGCCGCTGCTCGGCCTTCAGGCGACCGAGCACGTCCTCGTGGATCGCATGGGTCTGCCGCGGGTTCTTGCCCGTCGCAAGCACGAAGAAGTCGGTGTAGTCGCACACCGCCCGCATGTCGAGGATCGTCACGTCCGTCGCCAGCTTCTCCTCGCAGAGCGCGGCGATGCGACGTGCGTGTTCGAGAGGTGTCAGGTCGGTGTCGTCCGTTCGGTCGGTTCCTCTCCAAGCATACCCCCGCTCCCTCCGGTTTCCACGTTCCGGTACAGGCCGAGCACGACGATCTCGGCGGCGACGGACGCGGGCACGAACGTGTCGATCGGCTCGCCCACGCCGGCGCGGGACCTGATCTCGGACGACGACACGGGCACCGGCTCGATCGAGAAGAAGGAGACGCGGTCCGGGCGCTCGAGCGTCGCCAGGACGGCGTCGAGCCGTTCGCGCTCGACCCCGGGACGCGTCGCGACGCCGAGGCGGGCAAGCTCGAGCACCCGCACGGGATCCTTCCAGGTGGGGAGGGACACGAACTCGTCGGCGCCGACGAGGAACACCGGGTCGTCCAGCTGAAGCGCCTCGAGCGAGTCCACGGTACGTGCGCACGGGTCCAGCTCGACGACCGCCTCGGGGATCGGGCCGAACGCAAGCTCGGCGAGGTGAAGCCGCACGGCGGGCGGGGTCGCGACCGCCTTGTGGCCGGGCTCCTCGACGACCCGCACGAGCAGACGCTCGAGGCCGAACCGCTCGATCCCCGCGCGGGCGAGCTCCACATGACCGAGATGCGGCGGGTCGAACGCACCGCCGAAGACGCCGACGCTCACGGCTGCCACTCGAGCTCCTCGTCGCCGATCTCGACGAGCGCACCCTTGCGGACGCCCGCTCCGCGAAGGGCCTCTTCCAGCTCCTCGCCCTTCGGTGGCGCGCCCACGACGCGGAACCCCCGGTCGGTTCGGAGGATCCGGAACGGCCGACGGTTCCGCGGAACCGGGCGGTACTCGAGGAACTCCGGCAGCTCGTCGCCCTCCGCGACCGGCTCGGGCGCGGCGGGACAGAGGGTGAACAGGGCACGCTCGAGCTCCGGGATCCCGGCGCCCGTGACGCACGACACGCGGTGCACGGCGCGGATGCGGTCGTCCTCGACTGCGAACGGCGCCGGGTCGGGCGACAGATCCGCCTTGTTGAGGACGACGATCTGGAGGCGCTCGTCCAGGCCCGCGCCGTAAAGGGCGAGCTCGCGGTCGATCGCGCGGAACCGCTCGTCAGCGTCGCCCTCGGAGCCGTCGATGACGTGCACGAGCAGCCGGGCGCGCTCGAGGTGGGCGAGGAACTCGTGTCCCAGGCCGACGCCGGCGCTCGCGCCCTCGATCAGCCCGGGCACGTCCACGACCGTCAGCTGCCCGCCGTCCGGCGCCTCGACGGTGCCGAGGACCGGCTGCAGCGTCGTGAATGGGTAGTCGGCCACCTTCGGCGTCGCATTGGAGATGCGCCGCAGGAGCGACGACTTGCCCGCGTTCGGGAGGCCCGCGAGGGCCGCGTCTGCGACGAGCTTCAGCCGGAGGTCGAGCTCGTGCGTCTCACCCGGCAGGCCCGTCTCCGCGAACCTGGGCGCCTGGCGCGTCGGTGTGGCGAAGCGCGCGTTGCCGCGGCCGCCCTGACCTCCACTCGCCGCGACGACGCGCGCGCCCGGGGTCGCGAGGTCGGCGACGAGCGCCTCGCCCGCCGAGCGAACCTGCGTCCCGACCGGGACGCGGATCTCGGCCTCGTCGCCGTCGGCGCCGTGGCGGCGGCCGCCTCCCCCGTTGCCGCCCCGTGTCGCGGCGAACACCGTGCGCCCACGGACGGTCGAGAGGTCGCGGAGCGCCGGGTCCGCGACGATGACGACGTCACCGCCGCGACCGCCGTCGCCGCCGTCCGGGCCACCCTTCGGGACGTACTTCTCGCGCCGGAACGCCAACGCGCCGTCTCCACCGCGGCCGGAGCGGACGACGATACGAGCGCGATCGTTGAACACGGCCGGTACGCCGGCCCGGGCGGGGGCCTACGAGGATCCCGCGGGCGCGTTGACCGCGACCGAGCGCCGGTCGCCGCTCCGCGAGAACTCGACGACGCCCTCGCGCAGCGCGAAGAGCGTGTCGTCGCGGCCGATGCCGACCCCGGGGCCGGGGCGGAACCGCGTGCCGCGCTGGCGCACGATGATCATGCCCGCCTTGACCTCCTGGCCAGCGAAGATCTTGACGCCGAGACGCTTGCTCTGGGAGTCGCGCCCGTTCTTCGAGGAGCCGAGACCTTTCTTGTGTGCCATGGCCTACCTCGCCTCCGAGATTGCGGACTCGAGCGCCGCGACGGCGCCCTTGCGCTTGGCGTGGGACTGCTCGTACTCGAGCGCGGCGGCGAGCTCCGCAGCGCTCCACCCGCCTGCGGCCTGCTTCAGCTCCGCGACGGTGAGATCCGCGTACCCGGCAGGGAGCGCGCTCGGGGCCTTCTGCTCCGCAGGCTTCGCCTCCGGCGCGGCCTTCGCCTCCGGCGCGCTCTTCTCCGCCGCCTGCTTGCCGCGGCGGGAGCCGCCTCCGATCGATTCGATCTCGATCTGCGTGAGCGAGGCGCGGAAGCCGGTGTGGCGCTTGTAGCCGGTCCGCTTCTTGTACTTGCCGATCGTGAGCTTCGGGCCCTTCGCCTGGCGCACCACCTTCGCAGTGACGACGACGCCCGGCGCGAGCGTCGCGCCGCCCTCGCCCCCGGTGAGCAGGACGGACGGCGTGAACGTCGCCCCGTCCTCGAGCGGAAGCCGGTCCACGAGCAGCCGCTCGCCCTCGCGGACGCGGTACTGCTTGCCACCGACGGAGATGATCGCGTAGCTCATGGTTCGGCCTTCGGACGAGGAAAACGCGGGCAGCGCCCGCGAGCCGCCGGATTGTAGCGAACGTCGCGCGGCTGCTTATTCCTCGATGTCGTCGATCCACTCGGACATCGGGACGTACGCGTCACCGCGCGGTCTCTCGTCGGGCGACCCGGCCGGCTCGGAGTCCGCCGGCTCCGGATCCGCCGTCGCGAGGCCACCGGCCTCGGTCTCCGCGGAGGTCGCCGCGGGCGTCTTTCGCTTGCGGTTCCGGCCGCCCCGTGAGCCGCGGCGCGTGCGCTTTCGCGGCGTTGCGCCGTCCTGCGGCGTCTGGGCGTCGTCGGTCGCAGGCTCCTCGGCGGCAGGAGCCGCGTCCTCCGCCTCGCCGTCGCCGTTCCGTGTGGAGTCGACGTCGGCGGCGGGCTCCTGCCCGCGGCCGTCGGCGTCGGGGACGTGGATCCGCGGCGTGCGCTTCCGCGGCCGGGCGGGCTTCGGCTTCGGGGCGACGGGCTTCTCGACCTCCTGCGTGGCCTCCGGCTCCGGCCCCGCCGATGCCTCGTCCGCGGCCGCCCTCTCGCCGGTCGCCGCGGCAGCGGTCGCGGTCTTCTTGCGGCGCCTGCCGCCACGCGATCCACGCCGGCTCCGCTTCTTCGCCGGGGCAGACGCCTCGTCCTCGACGCGCTCCTCGGCCTCGGCCTCCGGCTCGGGCTCTTGCGTCTCGGTGAGCTCCGCGGCCTCATCGACAACCGTCGCCGGCTCGACAGCCGCGGCCTTCGCCTCGCCCGAGCGTCGCTTCGCCGGCGCACGGGTCGGCTTCTCGGCCTCGCTCTCGAACGTGATCGGCGCGGCAGGCGCCTCGCCACCGACGAGCGTGGCAAACGCCTGGCCCTCGGCCACGCGCCCGACCGCGACGGTCGCCTTCTTCCCCACGCGGTTCGCCGCGTCGGCGACGACAACGGGGAAGCCGTCGACCCGTCCGACCGCGGCGCTCGCGTCGTGGAGGTCGACCTCGACGAGCTTCACCTCGAGCTCCGCGCCTTCCTCGACGGGCGCCGCGGGCGCGAGGTCGTCCCGGCGGCCCTCGGCGATCACGTCGAAGTGGTCCGCATGGACGTGGCCTTCCGCGGGGACGAGGTAGAACCGCCGCCGCGTCACCTCCTCGAGCGCGGCCAGTCGCTCCCCGCCCGGCCCCGCGACGAGCGCGAGCGTCCTCGGGTGGAGCGCGATGCGGTACGCCTGCACGCGCGAGCCCGCGCCGGACGCGGCGAGTGTGCGCAGCTTCCGCTCGACGTCGAGCGCGATCGTCGCGTCGGAGACGACGATCCCGTCCCCACCGCACGTGGGGCATTTCCGCGTCATGACCTCGCGCGGCCCGTCGGTGACGTTCTGCCGCGTCATCTCGACGAGACCGAGCGGCGAGATCTCGACGACGTACGTCTTCGTCCGGTCGCGCTCCAGCTCCTGGCGCAGCGCATCCTCGACCGCCTGGCGGTTCTTCGGGTTCGCCATGTCGATGAAGTCGATGACGATGATCCCGCCGATGTCGCGCAGGCGCAGCTGGCGAACGACCTCCTTCACCGCTTCGAGGTTGTTCTTCACGACCGTGTCCTCGAGCCGCTGCGTCGAGCTCTTGGAGCGCGAACCCACGAACCGGCCGGTGTTCACGTCGATCACCGTGAACGCCTCGGCGTAGTCGAAGACGAGGTAGCCGCCGGAGGGCAGGTCGACGCGGCGATCGAGGGTCGAGGCGATCTCCTGCTCGACGCCGAACCGTTCGAAGAGGGGCTCCTTCTCCTTCGAGCGGTGGACGCGGTCGATCATGTGCGGCGAGGTCTTCTTGAGGTAGCCGACGATCCGCTTGTAGGCGCGGTCGGAGTCGACGTGGGCGGCGACGAAATCGCCCGCGAAGAGGTCGCGGACGATCCGCAGCGGGAGCTCGGCCTCCTGGTAGACGAGCTCGGGAGCGGTCGCCGTCTTGGCGTGCTGCTGGATCGTCTTCCAGAGGCGCTGGAGGAAGACCAGGTCGCGCTCGACGTCCTCGGCCGAGGCGCCCTCGGCCGCGGTGCGCACGATCACGCCGCCTTCGTCCGGCGCGAGCTCCTTGAGGATGTCCTTCAGCCGCTGGCGCTCGGAGTCCTCGAGCCTCCGCGAGACGCCGAGGCCCTCGCCGTTCGGCACGTAGACGAGGAAGCGGCCGGGCAGCGAGATCTCGGTCGTGAGCCTCGCGCCCTTCGTCTTCATCGGGTCCTTCACCGCCTGCACGAGGATCTGCTGGCCCCGCTGGATGAGGTCGGTGATCTTCTTCCCGTGCCGTCGCCCCTCGAGCTCGGGGACGACGATCTCGTCGACGTAGAGGAATCCGTTCTTCTCGAGTCCGATCTCGACGAAGGCGGCCTCCATCCCGGGCAGGACGTTGTCGACCGTCCCGAGGTAGATGTTCCCCGCGATCGAGCGACGCTCGGGCCGCTCGAGATACACCTCCGCGACGCGGTCGTCCTCGAGCAGGGCGACCCGCTGCTCCCCGACGTCGACCGTGATCAGGAGCTCGCGCTTCGCCGACGGGAGCGGGGCGCGCCGCTGCGGCTGGCGACGGCGGTCGCGGCCGCCCTGACGGGACTGGGACTGGCCGCGCTTGCGCGCTCCGTCTCGGCCCGTCTCCTTCGCGGGCTCGTCGGCGGACTTGGGCGGCGAAGCAGCTTCGGCCGGCTGCTCTGCGCCACCGGCTGCGCCTGTCTTCCGCCTGCCGCGTCCCCCACGGCTTCCGCGCCGTCTCCGCTTGCGCGCGGCCTCGCCGTCGGTTGTGGTGGTGTCGTCCTCCGGGCCTGCGTGCTCCTCAGCGGGAGCCGGGGCCTCGAGCGTCGTGACAGCGGCGTCCGCCGCCTGTTGTTCCTCTTTGCGTCGTCGAAACCGGAACCAGGGCAAAGATCGTGTCCTCTCGTGTCAGAGCGCGCGGGCGCACGACCGCAGATGCGGTGGGCCTCGCGCAGCGTCGGGTGTCGAAATCAGCGGCCATGTGTGCCTGCGGCAAGGCTATCAGCGAGCCCGGCCCGCGGATTCCGATCCGGAAGCGCTCAGGCGGCGGGCCGCAGCCGTGCGCGGCGGGCGTGGACGGTGCGCAGGCGTTGCGAGAGCCGCGCCCACGCCCACGGCTCGAGCTCCTGGTAGCGCGTCTCGTTCTGGCCTCGCGTCGACTCGAGGTACTCGAACCAGGCGTCGGCCTCCTCGATCTGAAGCAGTTCCTCTGCGAGCTCCGTCTCGGGCACCTCGACCTCCATCGATCGTGACCGT
>DASXAW010000042.1:0-45055 GCA_036406535.1 Gaiella sp. | reverse complement strand
TGCACGCCGTAGCCGGCGAAGAAGTCCTTCCCGCCGCCCATGTTCCCGGTGCCCTTGCGGATCGCGACGAGGTCGAAGATCGCCCCGATGTCGCCGAAGAACGGGTCGTCGCGCTGGCCGGCGAACGCCTTCGAGGCGCCGTCGTCGAACGAGACGATCGACTTCGTGACGAGGTTCGGGTAGTCCGGCGTCGAGCGCTTGCCGATGTTGTTCGGCGGCGTCGTCCCGCGCGCCACCACGGTCGAGCGGCCCTTCGCGACCCGCGTCACCGTGAACGGCTGGGCGGTATCGCCGAGGAACAGCTGGCCGGTCCTGCGCGTGAACTGGAACCGGTAGATCACGTCGGGCTTGACGTCACCCGTCGTGTCGATCTTCAGGTTGTAGCGAGCGCCCGGCGAGAACGTGTACCAGTTCGGCCCTGCGGCCGGGTCCTCCCCCGGGATCACGTTCGCCATGATCGTCACCGTGCTCGGCTTGTCGGGGCTGCGGAACGCGTAGACGTCCGTCAGGTCCGCCGCGGGGTCCTCCGCGATCAGCGGCGCCTCCCTGTGGCTGGACGCCTCCCCGTCGCCGGGTGCGAGCACGATCGCGGCGGCGAGCGCGGCGCCGGTGACCGCGGCGGCGGACGCCGCGATCGCGATGCCCTTGCGCATCGTGGTGCTCCTTCCGTCGAGATGGTCGGTCATCGGGCGCTGGTTCGCGGCGCGGGGCGTACCGGTTCGGACCGAACCGATCGGCGCCGTGGGGCGAATCAAGGCCGTGCTCGTCCACGCGCCACCCCACGAAGCTGTGCCGATGCGCCAAGATCCGTGGGCGTTGCGACGGCAGAGACACCTGTCCGACGAAGCGCTCGTCGCGCTCGTCGCCCGCGGCGACGAGACCGCGCTCGGCGAGCTGTACGACCGCGTCGGGAGAGTCGCCTACGGCATCGCCTACCGGATCCTCCGCGACGAGCGGCTGGCCGAGGACGCGGTGCAGGAGGGCTTTCTCGCCGTGTGGCGCTCGGCCGCGACATTCCGCGCCGAGCGCGCGAAGGCGAGCACCTGGGTCGTGACCCTCGTGCACCGTAGGGCGGTCGACATCGTCCGCCGCGAGGAGCGGCGCCGCGCCGAGCCGCTCGAGGCGACTGCCGGCCAGGACGCACCCGATCCCGCCGGGTCGGCGGAGGACGAGGCGTGGCTCGGCTTCGAGCGCGACCGTGTGCTGAGCGCTCTCGCTGCGCTTCCGGATGCGCAGCGCGAGGCGATCGAGCTCGCGTACTACGGGGGCTACTCGCAGGCGGAGCTGGCCGAGACCCTCGGCGTGCCCCTGGGTACCATCAAGAGCAGGATGTTCGCCGGGCTCGCGCGCTTGCGCGACCTCCTGGACGAGACCGAGACAGAGAGAACATGGACGCCGAGGCTCACGAGCTGATTGCCGGCTACGCGCTCGATGCGCTCGAGCCGGCCGACCGCGCGCGCGCGACGGAGCTGCTCGAGCGGTCCGAGGATGCGCGCGAGGAACTCCGCACGCTCACCGAGGCGACGGCCGCGATGGCGACCGCCGTCTCGGGGCCCGCGCCTCCGTCGGCGCTCCGCGAGCGGATCCTCGACGCGGCGCGCGCCGACCGGGAGACCGTCGTGCCGCTGGAGTCCAGGCGCCGCCCCCGTCTCGTCCCCGTCCTCGGCGCTGCCGCCGCGATCGCCGCGGTCGTCGCGATCGCGCTCGGGATCTGGGGGCTCTCCGTCTCCTCCGATCTGGACGACTCGCGCGCGGCGCTCGCACAGGCACAGGCGGCGGCCGCCGTGCTCGCGAGCCCCGACGCACGCGACGTCGCCCTGCAGCAGGGCGACGGGACGCTCGTCGTCTCCGGCAGCGACGCGGTGCTCGTGCTGAACTCGATGGAGGCGGCGCCGGCCGGCAAGACGTACGAGGTCTGGGTGCTCGACGGCGAGACGCCCGTGCGCGCGGGTCTGTTCCCCGGCGGCGCCAGGCGGGACGTCGTCCCCGTCGACGGCACGGTCGGCCCCGGCGCGAAGGTGCTGGTCACCCTCGAGCGCTCCGGCGGCGTCGATGCGCCGACGACGAACCCGATCGTCGCGTCTGACCCGGTGTGACCCGAGCTCCGGCGTCGAGTCGATCACCCCGTCTGCACGAAGGCGGCACAGATGCCTTCCGGCCGGCCCCGTACACTTGTTCGGGTGCCCGAGTTCCGCCATGCGCTGAAGGACCTCTTCGGCTTCGACGACTTCCGGCCCGGCCAGGAGCTCGTGGTCCGCGCCGCCGTCGAGGGCCGGGACACGCTGGCGCTGATGCCGACCGGCGCGGGCAAGTCCCTCACGTACCAGCTCGCCGCGATGCTCCGGCCGACGCCGACGCTCGTCCTCTCCCCTCTGATCGCGCTGATGAAGGACCAGGTCGACAAGCTTCCGCCGCGTGTCGCCGGGGCCGCGACGTTCGTCAACTCGTCGCTCGCGCCGGAGGAGGGGGCAGCGCGCCTGCGCTCCGTCGCAGCCGGCGAGACGCGCATCCTGTACGCGGCGCCCGAGAGGCTGCGGCAGGCGGCGTTCGTCGAGACGCTCCGGGACATCGGCGTCGGCCTCGTGGTCGTGGACGAGGCGCACTGCGTGAGCATGTGGGGCCACGACTTCCGTCCCGACTACCTCTTCATCCGGCGCGCACTGGAGGCGCTGGGCCGACCGGCGGTGCTCGGGATGACCGCGACCGCGACGCCGTCCGATGCCGAGGCGATCGGCGCGGCTCTCGGGCGGCAGCTCGAGCTCGTCCGGACGACCGTGCACCGGCCCAACCTGCGCTACGACGTCGAGCACGCGGAGAACGGCGAGGAGCGGCTGCGCGGCCTGCTCGGCCGCCTCGGACGGCTGGACGGCGCCGCCGCGATCGTCTACGCCCGTTCGCGCCGCTCCTGCGAGGAGATCGCCCGCACGTTGCGCGGGCACGGCGTGGTCGCGGAGCACTACCACGCGGGGCTCGATCCGCGCGAGCGGACGCGGGTGCAGGACGCGTTCGTGTCCGGGCGGGTTCCCGTCGTCGTCGCAACTACCGCGTTCGGCATGGGGATCGACAAGCCGGACGTCCGGCTCGTCGCGCTCGTCAACTACCCGGACTCGCTCGAGGGCTACGTCCAGATGGTCGGACGGGCCGGGCGGGACGGCGCGCCGAGCGACACCGTCCTCTTCGCAGGGGACGCGGACGCGGCGGCGCTGCGGCGCTTCTCGCTCGGCGGCGTCCCGACGCCGGAGCTCCTCCGACACGTCTACCGCCGCGTGCGGGACGCGAACGGGACCATCGCGGTCGACGAGCTCGCGGCGGCGGTCGGCGACGAGCACGATCCGCGCGTCCTCGTCGGGATGCTCGAGCAGGCCGGGCTCTGGACCCGTGGGTACGACGCGGGCAGGGCGATGCGGATCGAGCTCCACGAGCCGGGTGCCGACGCCGGCACCGTCGTCGACCGCCTGCTCGAGCGGTACGCCTCCGAAGCGGCGGCGCGGGTCGCGCGGATCCTCTCCTTCGCCGACGACGCGCGCTGCCGGCACCGCAAGGTGCTCGAGCACTTCGGCGAGACGATCGACGGACCGTGCGGCGCGTGCGACGTCTGCGAGCCGCGCACGGCGACACGCGCGGCACGACCTGCCCCGCCTGCGCTCCCCGATGACCCGGCGCGTGCCATCGTCGACACCGTCGCCGGGCTGACGTGGCCCCTCGGCCGGCGCAGCCTCGTCGCGCTCCTCCGCGGATCGGTCAAGGCGCCCCCGTCGGCCCGGCGCTCGCGGGCGTTCGGCGCCCTCGCGGCGGCATCCGACGCGGAGGTCGGGCGCTGGGTGCGGGCGCTCGAGGCGAGCGGCGCGCTGGTCGAGCGGACGACGCCCGAGGGGTTCGTCGTGTTGCACGCGAACGTCGACGCCCCGCTTCCGGCCCTCGGTGCCGGGCGGGCCGGCGCGCCCGTCGACGCGTCGCTCGCCGCGGAGCTCCGCGCGTGGCGCACACGGCGGGCCCGGGAGGACGCCGTCCCCGCCTACGTCGTGCTCCACGACGCGACGCTCGACGAGCTCGCCGCGCGGAGACCGCGCTCCGAGGGCGAGCTGGCAGCCGTCAAGGGGCTCGGTCCGGCGAAGCTCGAGCGCTACGGCGACGAGCTGCTCGCGCTCCTCGCACCGGCCTGAAAACCGCCCCGTCGGGGCTACACTTGACGGCGTTTTGCGGCTTCGACGAGGGACGGAGGCTGTGCCGAAGCGCGGCCGGATACGGAAGCTGCGGCTCGCGGTGCTGCTCCTGGTCCTGCTTGCGCTCGCGGGCGCGTCGTTCAGCTACGGGCTCGTCGTCGCGATCCGGACGGAGCTCGCGGCGCTCGATCCCGCGAGCGCCCACGGCGACGTCGACACCGTGATCTACTCGGCCCCGAACGCCTCAGGGCAGCGGCGCGTCCTCGCGATCCTCCGCGGTGACGAGAGCCGCGTCCTCGTCGCGTCCGACCAGATCGCGCCGATCATGAAGCAGGCGATCGTCGCGGTCGAGGACAAGCGGTTCTACGAGCACAACGGCGTCGACGTGCACGGGATCCTGCGCGCGCTCTGGGAGGACATACGGAACCAGAGCGTCGTCGAGGGCGGCTCGACGATCACGCAGCAGTACGTCCAGAACGCCTACAGCCGGAACGAGGACACGATCGCGCGGAAGGTGCGCGAGGCGGCGCTCGCCTGGCAGCTGTCGCAGCGATGGTCGAAGGACCGGATCCTCACCGCGTACCTCAACACCATCTACTTCGGGAACGGCGCGTACGGGGTTCTCCAGGCGGCCCGGACGTACTTCGACAAGAGCGCGGCGGAGCTCACGCTTCCCCAGGCCGCGCTGCTCGCCGGGCTGCCGCGGAGCCCGACGTACTACGACCCGGTGCAGCACCCTGCCGCGGCCCGGGAACGGCGCGCCTACGTGCTTCAGCTTCTCTTCGACCAGGGCCGCATCACACGCGGCGAGCTGCGCAGGGCGAACAAGGCGCCCCTCCCGAAGCCCGACGACGTGCACCTGCCCGGGACGCGTGGGCCGGCCGCCTACTTCGTCAACTACGTGACCGACCAGCTCGTCGGGAAGTACGGCGCCGAGCGGGTCTTCGGCGGGGGCCTCGAGGTGAACACGACGATCGACCTCGATCTCCAGGCCGACGCGCGCGCCGCGGTCGAGAAGATCCTCGCGAACCCGAGCGGCCCTGCCGCCGCACTCGTCGCGATCGACCCGCGCACCGGCGCGGTCAAGGCGATGTTCGGCGGGACGAACTACCACCGCAGCCAGTTCAACCTCGCGACACAGGCCGAGCGCCAACCCGGGTCGTCGTTCAAGCCGATCGTGCTCGCGAGCGCGTTCCGCAGCGGGATCGCGCCGTCGACCGAGTTCGTCTCGAAGCCGGTGCAGATCGACGCAGGCGACCGCATCTGGCCGGTGTCGAACTACGAGGGCGCCTACCTCGGCCAGGTCGACCTGTGGCAGGCGATGATCCACTCCGACAACTCCGTCTATGCCCAGCTCACGCAGGTCGTCGGGCCGAAGAGGATCGTGGAGACGGCGCATGCGCTCGGCATCCACTCGAAGCTGCCTGCGTACTTCGCGATCGGCCTCGGCTCCGTGGCGGTCAACCCGCTCGACATGACCCGCGCCTACGCGACGATCGCGAACGACGGCAAGCGGATCGACGGCTCGATCATGGGGGACCTCCCCCGCGTCGTCGACACGGTCGTGACCCGCCGAAACGGCAAGCTGCGGCGGAACGAGCCGGTAGCGCACGCCGTCCTGCCCCGTGCCGAGGCCGAGACCCTGACGTCGATCCTGGAGGACGTCGTCCAGCAGGGAACCGGCACGCGCGCGCAGATCTCGGGCCGCGAGGTGGCGGGCAAGACCGGGACGACCGACGACTACGGCGACGCGTGGTTCGTCGGCTACACCCCCGAGCTGGTCGTCGCGGTCTGGGTCGGCTACCCGGACGCGCTGCGGCCGATGGAGACCGAGTTCCACGGCGAGCCGGTCTCCGGCGGCACGCTGCCCGCCGAGATCTGGAAGGCGTTCATGACCCGTGCGCTCGACGGCGACGACCCCGAGAGCTTCTCGCCGGCGCCGTACCTGCCCGCATACGACCTTCGCGTCGTCCACCGCGGCGGGCGCTGGCAGCTGGACAACGGCTACTGCCCCGGTACCCGCCTCACCTCGTACTTCGTCGGACAGGCGCCGAAGTCGACCGCGAAGTGCTACGCGAACGAGGTGACCGTCCCGGTCGTCGTCGGGCGCTCCGCCGAGTCCGCCAAGGTGACGCTGCAGTCGGTGCCGCTCACGCCGGATCTCGTCTACGTGCCGGCGAAGCCACGCTCGCGGCCGGGCCAGGTCGTGAAGCAGGATCCGCGGGGCGGCTACCTCTCCGCGAACGGACGCGTGCGGCTCTTCGTCTCGCTCGCGCAGAACGGGCTCGTCCCGAACCTCGTCGGCTCGAGCCTCCCGGACGCGCGCGAGCGCACGAAGAAGCTGCGGCTCGCCGTGCGCATCCGCTACACGGCCGGCGGCCCGTCCGGCACCGTCCTGCGGCAGAGCCTCGAGCCCGGGATCGCGGTGCGGCCTGGGCTGCCGATCACGCTGCTCGTCGGCGACGGCTCGACCAACTAGACCCAACCTCCACGTAGCGCCACGGCTGCTCGACCGCGCGGCTGATCCCGATCCGCACCGTGCGCTCGACGACGGCGGGTGCGGTCGGCGGGATCAGCTCGAAGGGCGGTCGCGAGAGATCTGCGCCGTCGTCTGCACCGGTCAGGCCCAGCGCCTGGGTGAGGCGCCCCGGGCCGGCGCAGAGGAGCCGGTCGTCGGCGACCGCGCGCCGGAGGCGCATCCGCTCGAGCCCGTATGTCGGCTCGAGCGCACGCAGGAGCACGCCGGCGCCTCGGCCCGCTCGCTCGCAGACGATGTTCGCGCACCAGTGGATCCCGTATGAGCGGTAGACGTAGAGGTGACCCGGCGGCCCGAACATGGACGCGTTCCGCGCCGTGGGGCCGCCGAAAGCGTGGCTCGCCGGATCGCCCTCGGCGTACGCCTCGACCTCGACGATGCGCCCGCCCACGCCGTCGACGAGGAGCGTCCACCCGATGATCCCGGCGGCGACGTCGTGGACGCCGCCCTGGACGAGCTGCGCGAGGGTCACTCGCCTTCGAACAGCTGCGGGTGGCGGACGAGCGACCCACGGACCCCCCGTCGGCGGGTGCCCGCCGGGGCGGTGCTCGCCTCGATGTCGTCCAGTATCGTCTGCTGCGTCCTCGACGCGACGACGGGGTCGGGGATCCCCTCCACCCAGACGAGCGTCCGGCGGCCACTCCCGCGGTCGTCGCCCACGATCGGCTCGAGCGCGTAGATCCGGTCCGCGCGGACGTACTTCCCGAACCCGAGAAACACCATCCCGTGGCCTGTCATGGCCGAAGTATCGCTGCTCGCCGTCGTCTGCGGCCGTCGCCGGGCGCCGCGGCTAGGCTCGCCTGCGATGCCGCGGGTGTACCTCTCCCCACCCCACCTCTCCGGTCGCGAGTCCGAGCTGATCGCCGACGCGATCGAGTCGAACTGGATCGCCCCGCTCGGCCCGCACGTCGACGCGTTCGAAGCCGAGCTCGCCACGGTCGCCGGGGTCGAGCACGCGGTCGCGCTCTCGAGCGGCACCGCGGCGCTCCACCTCGCGCTCGTGGTGCTCGGGATCGGAGCGGGAGACGAGGTCGCGTGCTCGGGGTTCACGTTCGCGGCGAGCGCGAACGCGATCACGTACTCCGGCGCGACGCCGTTCTTCGTCGACGCGACAGCGGCGACGTGGACGATCGACCCCGAGCTCCTCGATCGGGCGATCGCGGCACGCCGCGAGGCGGGCGCCACCGTGCGCGCGGTCGTGGCCGTCGACCTCTACGGCCAGTGCTGCGACTACGACGCCGTGCACGACGTCTGCGCGCGACACGACGTCGTGCTCGTCCAGGACGCGGCCGAGTCGCTCGGCGCCACGTATCGCGGGGCGTCGGCCGGCGGCCAGGGCGCGCTCGCCGCCTTCTCGTTCAACGGGAACAAGATCATCACGACGAGCGGCGGCGGAATGCTCGTCTCGAACCACGGCGACTGGGTCGAGCACGCGCGGAAGCTCTCGACCCAGGCGCGCGAGCCGGTGGCGCACTACGAGCACGTCGAGGTCGGCTTCAACTACCGGATGAGCAACCTGCTGGCGGCGCTCGGCCGGGCGCAGCTGGAATCCCTCGAGGAACGGGTCGCGACACGGAGACGCATCCGTGACCGATACGTCGAAGCGCTCGGCGACGTCCCCGGCCTCACGTTCATGCCGGAGGCGCCGTACGGCACGACGAATGCGTGGCTCACGTGCGTCGTGATCGACCCGGGCGCGTTCGGCGCCGACCGCGAGGCCGTCCGGCTCGCGCTCGAGGTCGAGGACATCGAGGCGCGCCCGCTGTGGAAGCCGATGCACCTCCAGCCGATCTTCGCCTCGCAGGCCTCGTTCGGCGGGGAGGTCTCGGCCCGGCTGTTCGAGCGCGGCCTCTGCCTCCCCAGCGGGTCGTCGCTGACGGACGAGGACCAGGACCGCGTGGTCCGGACGATCCTCGCCGCTCGCACCTAGACGCAGGTGCCCGACTCGATCTCGGACACCGAACGCACGCGCTACGCCGTCGCGGACTCGCGAACCTCGACCACGTCGAGCCAGTGGCTCCACTGCTCGGCGCGCCCGTTGACCGCATCGAGGTACGCCGTCTGCAGCTCGAGCGTGACCGGCCCGACTCCGAGCTCCACGTCGTCGATCGAGCGCACCGGGGAGACCTCCGCCGCGGTGCCCGTCATGAAGACCTCGTCGGCGAGGTAGAGGTCGGTGCGGATGATGTCGGACTCCTCGACGACGTAGCCCAGCTCCTGCGCGATCTGGAGGATCGAGTCGCGGGTGACGCCGGGAAGGATCGACGTCGAGAGCGGAGGCGTCGCGATGCGGCCGTTCTTGACGACGAAGATGTTCTCACCGGGGCCGTCTGCCACGAAGCCACGGTCCGTCAGGAGGATGCCCTCGTCGTAGCCCGCGCGCTTCGCCTCGGTGGTCGCGAGCATCGAGTTGAGGTAGATCCCCGTCGCCTTCGCGACGTGCGGGATGACGTTCGGGCCGACGCGCTGCCAGCTCGAGATCTTCGCGGTGATCCCCTTCGTGAGCGAGTCCTCGCCGAGGTAGGCGCCCCAGGGCCAGCTCATGATCACGGTCTCCACGGGGTTTCCGCTCGTGTGAACGCCGAGCGAGCCGTACCCGTAGAACGCGATCGGACGGAGGTAGCAGGAGGGCAGGCCGTTCGCCCGCACGAGGTCGTGCGTCGCGGTGCGGAGCTCCTCGACCGTGAACGGGAGCTCCATGTAGAGGAGCTTCGCGCTGTCGTGGAGGCGCTGGAGATGGTCGGCGAGCCGGAAGACGGCGGGGCCGCGCGAGGTCTCGTAGGCGCGGATCCCCTCGAACACGCCCGAGCCGTAGTGCAGGCCGTGGACGCCGACGTGGACGGTCGCGTCCGCCCAGTCGACGAGCTCGCCGTTCATCCAGATCTTCGCGGTCTCCTCCATCGATGTTCCTCCGTTCGCGGGCGTGGAAGTCCAATTATGGAGAATCGCGCACGACGTCCTCGACGCGACCCCGTGTGAGGCGCACGAGCTCGCGTGGGGCGAGGGCGACCATGTGCCGGTCGGAGCCGGCGCCCGCCCAGACGACGGGGTGCCGAACGAGCATCCGCTCGACGAGGACGACCGGCACGCCCTCGAGCGGGAACGGTGCGACGCCGCCCGGCGCGAAGCCGGTCGCGTCGACCACCTCGGCCGGCTTCGCGATCGCCGCACGGTGGGCGCCCACGAGCCGCGCGATCTTCGCGCTGTCGGCCCGGTGGTCGCCCGGGACGAGCGCGACCAACGGGGAGCCGTCGCAGAGGAACACCAGCGACTTCACGATCTGGCCGAGCGTGCAGCCGACGGCGTCCGCCGCCGCCTCGGCGGTCGGCGTCTCCGTGGCGAACTCCTCGATCCGCGCCTCGGCGCCGGTCGATCGGAGAAACGCGGCGACACGCTCGACGGGCTCCGGCCAGACCGCGTTCACGACCTCATCCCAGCTCGACGAAGCGCACGTCGTCGAAGCCCACGTCGTGGAGGGCTCCGACGAGCTCCTCCGTGGCGGTCGTGTCGATGGAGAAGACCATCAGCGCCTCGCCCCCCTCCGTCGTGCGCGAGACGGCCATGTTCGCGATGTTCACGCCTGCCTCCCCGAACATCGAGCCGACCCTGCCGATCACGCCCGGCTGGTCGGGATAGCGGATGAACACCATGTGCGGGCCGATCTCGAGGTCGATCCCGAAGCCGAGCGCGCCGCCGAGGAAGAGCCGCGGCTCCGGGCCGATCGTCGTTCCCGAGACCATCGCCTCCTCGCCGTCCGAGACGATGGTCACCTCGACCGTGTTCGTGTAGTCGCGCGAAGCGCGGTTGCGCTCCTCGACTACCTCGATCCCGCGCTCGGCGGCGATCACCGGGGCGTTGACGACGTTGACCACGTGGTCGACCCGGTCCTGGAACGCCCCGTTCAACGCTGCGGCCGTGAGGAGCCTCGTGTCGTATTCGGAGAGCGGCCCGTGCGCGGCGACGACGATGCGCTGCGGCGGCCCGGCCGCGAGCGCCACGGCGACGCGCCCGAGCAGCGCCGCGAGCGGGATGAAGGGCCCGAGCACCTCGAGATCGCCCTGGTCGACGACCGGGATGTTCACCGCGTTCGAGACGATGGCGCCGTCGAGGGCGGCGACCACCTGCTCGGCGACGATCAGCCCCGCGCGATCCTGCGCCTCGTCGGTCGAGGCGGCGAGGTGCGGCGTCACGACGACCTGATCGAGCTCGAGCAGCGGCCCCTCGTAGGGCTCCGCCGAGAACACGTCGAGCGCGGCGCCGGCGAGCTTCCCGGAGCGAAGTGCCTCGACGAGCGCGTCCTCGTCGACGAGCGCGCCGCGTGCGGCGTTGACGAGCCTTGCGCCGTCGCGCATCCGCGCGATCGTCTCGCGATCGATCAGGCAGTGCGTCTCGTCGGTCAGGGGCGAGTGCAGGGTGACGACGTCCGACGCGCCGAGCAGCGCCTCGAGCGTCTCCGCCCGCTCGACGCCGAGCTCCCGGAAGCGCTCGCTCCCGACGAACGGGTCGTACGCGACTACGGTCATCCCGAGTCCGACCGCGCGCCGGGCGACCTGCTGGCCGATGCGTCCGAAGCCGATCACGCCGAGCGATTTTCCGGCCAGTTCGATACCGCTCCAACGGGAGCGCTCCCACCGACCGCCCTTCAGCGCCGCGTGCGCCTGCGGGATGTTCCGGGCGAGCGCGACGATCAGCCCGATCGTCTGCTCCGCCGCCGACACCACCGTCGACTCGGGCGCGTTCGCGACGACGATGCCGCGCCGTGTCGCCGCGTCGACGTCGACGTTGTCGACCCCCACGCCCGCGCGGCCGATCACCTTGAGACGCGTCGCCCGGTCGATGAGCTCGCGGGTGACCCTCGTCGCAGAGCGAATGACGATCCCGTCGTACCGGTCGATCACGTCCTCGAGCGCGGAATCGGGATCGACGTCGACCTCGAACCGTTCGCGGAGGAGCGCGACACCCGCCTCGGCGATGGGCTCCCGGACGAGGACGCGCATCGATTACGCGGTGGCGACGGTGCCGAACGCCTCGTACGCGGCGGGCGCCGCCTTGCCGGGCTCGACGTCCGCGCCGGCGGCTGCGAGCTCCTCCGCGATCGCCGCGAGCGCCCCCGCCAGGTCTTCGATCCCGACGTGCCCGATGTGGCCGATCCGGAACAGGCGAGGAACCAGGTCGCCGTGCCCGCCGGCGATCGTGATCCCGTGCCGGTCGCGCAGCGCGAGCCGGAGCGCGACGGCGTCGATTCCCTCCGGTGTCAGAGCGCCTGTGAGCACCGCAGCGCTGTCGTCGTCGGGCGAGTAGAGCTCGAGCCCCATCTCCTTGATCCCTGCGCGGCACGCACGGCCGAGGGCGCGGTGGCGTGCGAACGCCGTCTCGAGACCGCCTTCGAGCACGAGCCCCAGCGCCTCGACGAGCGCGACGACGATGGACGTCGCCGGCGTGGACGGCGTCGATCCCTTGGCCTGCGCCCGCCGCTGCCGCTCCCAGTCCCAGTAGAAGCGCGGCAGGGACGCGGTGCCGACGCGCTTCCAGGCACGGTCGGAGACCGAGGCGAACGCGAGCCCCGGCGGGGTCATCAGGGCCTTCTGGGAGCCGGTGATCACGACGTCCGCGCCCCACGCATCCGTCTCGAGCGGCGCGGCTCCCAGGCTCGAGACCGCATCGACGACCGAGAGCGCCCCGGCCTCGCGGCACACGGCGAGGAGAGGCTCGACGTCGCAGACGACGCCGGTCGACGTCTCGGAATGCACGAGGAAGACGGTGCCTGCGCCGCTCTCCGCCAGCGCGGCTCGCACGTCGTCCGGGCGCGGCGCCTCGCCCCAGGCGTAGGTGAGCGGCACGACGTCGCAGCCGAAGACCGTCGCGAGCTTCTGCCACCGCTCGCCGAACTCGCCCTGCGAGACGGCCAGCACCCGGTCGCCCGGCGAGTGCAGGTTGACGACCGCCGACTCGAACGCCCCGGTGCCCGATGCGGTGAACACCAGTACCTCGTTCTCGGTGCGGAAGACGGCCTGGAGGCGCTTCTGCGCGAGGGCGAAGATCTCGGCGAAATCGGGCGAACGGTGGTGGACGACGGGCCGCGCGAGCGCGTGCAGCACCTCGGGTGGCACCGCGGTCGGGCCTGGGGTCAGGAGCTGCTGGGGTCGCGACACCGGTCTGAGCGTACAGCGCGTCCGGAGACCGACGCGCCGTAGATTTGCCGCGGCATGGACGTCGTGCTCGCCTTCGCCGCCGCGCTCGTCTCGCTCCGGCTCGCCGCAGACCTGATCCGGCGCTGGCGCGACCGGCGGACGCCCGAGCTCCTGGCCTGGGGCGCGTCGCTCGCGGCGTTCGCTGCGGCGTCGGGCGCGCTCGCCTGGGGCGCCGCGGCAGGCTGGGACGACCGCGCGTTCCGGGCGTACTACCTGTTCGGCGGCCTGCTGACCGCGCCGCTCCTCGGCGCAGGGTCTCTCCTGCGAGCACGGGTCTCGCTCGCATCGCCGGTCGTGCTCGTCTACGCAGGCCTCGCGATCGGCGTCGCCATCGCGGTGCCGATCGATCCGGTGGTCACCGGTACCGACATCCCGGATGCGGCCGCGCACCTCGCGTTCTTCCCGGCGCGCGCGCTGGCGCTCGTCGGGAACGTCACGGGCACGGTCGCCGCCGTTGCGGTGGCCTTGACGGGCATTCGCCGAAGGCCGGTCGGGAACTGCCTGATCGTCGGCGGGATCGTGGCCGCCGCGGTCGGGAGCGCCGTCGCGGGCCTCGGGGCCGGCGGCGGCGCGATCTTCACGATCGTCGCCGCGACGCTGCTGTACGCAGGCTTCGTCTCCCGCCGCTGACGGAGCCCGATCCTCAGTCGCGGAGCTCCGGGACGCGACGCGAGCGGTCGACCCGGCGTCGCCGCTCGCGCAGCCAGATCGCCCCGAACCCGAGGATCAGCACCGCGAGGATCACCCCCTCGACCACGAGCGTCGCGGGGTCGAGGTGATGGCCGACCAGCCGCGGATCGATCAACCGCGCGAGAGCACCCACAGCCCGCCGACCGTGTAGAGGACCATCAACCCGAGCATCGCGTACTGGGAGCGCAGCGCGTCGCGTCTGTCGGGGAAGAGCGTCACCGCGCGATCGTGGGCGACTGCGAGCCCCGCGACGTGGCCGGTGACGAGGGCCACGACCTGCACGTACCACGTCGTGTTCGGGGTGATCACCGTGAGGTCGGGAGTCACGTGCGCGGTCCCGAAGAGGTTCCAGCCGCGACCGAGCGGATCGGACAGGAGCGGCACGGCGAACTGGCCCTGGACGAGGAACAGCGTCGCGTAGTGCGCCACGACGTACACGAACGCGATCGGGACCAGCGAGAGCACGAAGTCAGGCACGAGCGACCGCGGCGCGTTCACCGTCCACCGCGCCACCGCGCACGCGGCCTGGTATGCGAGCGCGATCAGCAGCACGCCGGTGAGCAACCCGCCGACGCTTGCGAGCGTGACGAGCAGCTCGGCCACGGTGGGGTGGTGGACGATGTACGGCGCCTCGAGCCGGGCCATCAGGTCCTGCCAGGTCGTCGTGCGCGAGTAGCCGTCGAAGAGGACCGTGCCGAGCATCACGCCGGCGAACGCAACCGCTCCGGGCGTCGTGTCCTTTCCGGCGAGGCCCGTCAACGGCCAACGCAGGCGGATCCTGTCGTCCCGCGCGTAGAGCGGCGCGATCTTCGCGAGCAGGCCGAAGTACACGGCGAAGCCCTCCCCGTACCGCATCCAGGTATCGCGGCCGAACGCGGCCATCCCGAAAAGGGCGACGTACGTGTACACCGCGATCGCGAACGCGAGCGCGCGTGGGCTCGACGGGTCCGAGTACGCGAGCTCCATCGCGGCAAACGCGAAGAGCGCGACCGCACCCGGCCAGCGCCCCAGCCGTTCCGGGTACTCGGCGAGCGGCGCCGCCTCGCCGCCGCCCAGCTCGCGGAGCCAGACGAACAGGTCGGCGATCGCCCGCCACGGAGAGAGCGCGCGCCACACGTTTCCGAGCAGCACGGACAGCGCCGGGACCCCGAGCCAGAAGATCACGTAGATCCACGTCGGGGCGAGGTTCTTGAACGGATCCGTGTCCCCGAACAGCGCGGAGAGCCAGACGAGGACGAACAACGCAACCGAGAGCGCCTGCACGACGATGCGCAGCGGCCCGAGGACGACCGCCGAGAAGCGGTCGCCGACCTCCCTTCCGTCCTGGCGCTTGCCGAGAAGCGGCCTCCGCCAGAGCGCGCCGAGGAGGACGAACGAGACCAGGAGGACGATCGCGGCCCCCCAGTAGAAGAGCCACGTCGGGACCGGGAGATCCTGGATGCCCCCGATCCCGTGCGCGACGAAGAAGAAGCTGCTCAGGGCTTCACCTCGATCACGGCGAGCAGCGTGTCGGTCGGATGCAGCTCGACCTCGAAGCGTCCCGCGATGTTCGCCCTGAACGGGAGCCGGACGGGTTTGCCCGGGACGATCTCCTTCTCGATGTTGTAGCCGTGGAGATGCACGGCCTCGCCGGAGTCGGTGCGGACGACGAGGACGACCTTGTCGCCCTGGTCGACCGTCGGCCGCTGGATGCCGCCTTGCGGCACGCCGCCGACGACGCGGACCGCGATCACCTTCGCGCCCGCGGCGGGCGTCGTCGTCGTCGACGCGGTCGTGCCCGTCGTCGTGGTCGTGTCGGTCGGTGCAGTCGCCACCGTCTCGGTGGTCGTCACCGCGTCCGTGCTGTCGTCGCCACCGCACCCGGCGAGGGCGAACGCGCCCGCCGCAACAGCAGCGAGCATCACTGCGATCTTCATGGAGTCTCCTCGGTCTCGGCCGCGCCGGCGGCGCGGCGTGGGCTCAGGACGCGAGGAGCGGCGGCGGGCCCCGGCCCCTCGGCCGGGTGAGGAAGACGAGGACGGCGACGCGTGCCGGCGACGCCGTCAGAGGGAGCCACGCAGCCGAGACGCGCGGCGGGCGACTGCGGCGGGCCGCGGGCAGGGCCCCGAGCACGCGCCGCACGAGCGCGACGCACACGACGGCGACGGGAAGCTGCAACGCAAGTCCGAGCAGGAACGTCGGCGACGTCAGGAGGAACGGCACCTGTCCGGTGTGGAGCAGCCGCTCCAGGTGCTCCTGGGCCGTGAAGCCGAGCGGCGCGAGCGGCGCGACCCACCAGGCGGAGAACCGGCTCAGGCTCCGCTCCTGGAACGCGAGCCCGGCGAGCGCGAGCGACGCGAGGACGAAGGCGACCTGGGGTACGTGCGCGAGGTACTCGTGGACGGGCCCCGGCTGCGTGCCGGTGAGCCGGTAGGCGAGAGCGTGCGTGACGAGGACGCCGGCCGCAGCGACCGGCGTCACCAGGATCCAGGCCAGCAGGCGCCGACGCACGTCCCGCGGATGATGCCAGCGGACGCGCCGCTCGGCGTCGGGTCAGTCGACGTGCACGCGGACTCGCTGAACCGCGTTGTTCTCGTAGCCGCCGAGGTTCCACTCGGGCTCGAGCGGCTGCGCGTCGCCCGTCTCGTCCGTCGCGCGCGAGCAGAGCACGTGGTCGCCCGGCGTCGCGTCCCACGAGAACGACCAGCCGCACCAGGCGTACCGGTCGTCGAACTCGCGCAGGAGGGTGGCGTCGGCCCACGTCCGGGCGTCGTCGACGCTCACCTCGACGCGCGCGATCGGTGCCCGCCCCGACCACGCACGCCCCTCGAGCAGGTGGTGCCCGCGCCCGGCGATCCGGTCGCGTGTCTGGAAGTCCGGGATCCCGGGCGGTGCCATCAGCGACCGCGGTCGCATGCGCGTGACCGGGAGCCCGTCCTCCTCCTCCGTCTGCCGGATCCGGTAGCCGCTCGTCACCTGGTAGCCGTCGAACGGCTCCTCGACGACGCGGATCTCGGTGAGCCACTTCACGTTCGTCATGCCGTACCACCCCGGGACGACGAGCCGGAGTGGAAAGCCGTGCTGCGGCGGCAGGGCGCCGCCGTTCATCTCGTACGCGACGACGCAGCCCGCCCCGGTCGCCTCCGACAGCGGCAGGCTCCGCTCGTAGCGCTGCTCGATCTCGCCCTCGACGCCGCGGTCGAGCCCGGAGAAGACGACGTCGACCGCATCCCTCGACGGGCGCGCCTCCTGGAGGAGTGCCGCCAGAGACACCCCACGCCAGCGCGCCGTCCCGACCGCCTCGTTCAGCCACGGCTGGCTGACCGGCCGGGGGTCGAGCAGCGCGCGTCCGTTCCCGGCGCACTCGAACGTGGCGACGGTCTCGACTGCGGGGCGCTCCCGCAGATCGTCGAGCTCGAGCGCGATCGGGTTCTCGACGGCGCCCGTCACCTCCAGCCGGAACGCGTCCGGGTCGACGAGCGGCACGTCGTAGTGGATCAGGAGGTAGTGAAGCCCGACCGGCGTGATCGGCCAGCGAAGCGCCTCGAGAGGCATCCCGTGGTTCCGCGCGGCGAGCCGCAGCTCGTCCTGGCTGATCCCCGGATCGGTCGACAGGGCCATGCTTCCTCGAACGTAGCGCCGCGCCCGCGGCGTGTCCATCGACTACGAGCCGTCGAGCTTCGCGCGCACGAGTTCGTTGACGACCCGCGCGTCCGCCGCGCCCTTGGTCTCCTTCATCACCTGGCCGACGAAGAAGCCGAGCAGCCCCTGTTTCCCGCCGCGGTACTGCTCGACCTGTGCGGCGTTGGCGGCGAGGATCGCGTCGACGACCGGCTCGAGCGACGCGGTGTCGGAGACGGCCTCCTGCGCGAGGTACGGCTCGGCCGAGAACGCGGGCTCGCCGATCTTGCCGATCGCCTCGTCGAAGGCCTTGCGCGGGATTCGCTCGCGCGCCTCGACGAGCTTTGCGAGCTCGCCGGCGTCGACCGCAGCCGGGTCGACACCGGCTCCGACGAGCTGGTTCGCGACGACGTTCGCCGCGCCGACCGGGTCGGCGCCGGCGGCGACGGTGGTCTCCCACAGCGCGTCGAGGCCCCCCGTCACGAGGACGAGCGCGCGGTCGTGGTCGAGCGTCTCCCCGATCCTGCGAATGCGGGCCGCAGGCAGCTCCGGCAGGTCGGCCCGGAGGCGCTCGACGAGCTCCGTGGGCGGCTCCACGGGGACGAGGTCGGGCTCGGGGAAGTAGCGGTAGTCGTCCGCCTCCTCCTTCTCCCGTCGCGCGGTGAGCGTGCCGCTCGACACGTCGAAGTCGTACGTGTGCTGCTCGACCGCGGAGCCCGACTCCCAGACCTCGATCTGACGCGCCACTTCCGCCTCGATCCCGCGCCCGATGTGGTTGAACGAGTTCATGTTCTTGATCTCGGTGCGCGTCCGGAGCTCGTCCGACCCCGAAGGACGGACCGAGACGTTCGCGTCGACGCGAAGCGTCCCTTTCTCCATCTCCGCGTCCGAGATGCCGAGCTCCACGATCGTCTGGCGGAGCAGCTGGAGCAAGCTGCGGGCCTCCTCCGACGAGTGGATGTCCGGGGCGGTGACGATCTCCACGAGCGGCGTCCCGCCGCGGTTGTAGTCGACGAGCGTGTAGTCCGCTCCCCCGATCCGGCCCGAGCGGCCGCCCACGTGGACGTTCTTCGCCGCGTCCTCCTCCAGGTGCGCCCGGACGATTCCTACCTCATGCTCACCGTACTGCAGCGGTACTACCATTCTGCCATTGATGCAAGATGGCAGATCGTACTGGGAGATCTGATAGCCCTTTGGCAGATCCGGGTAGAAGTAGTTCTTCCGCGCGAACACGGCTCGCGGAGCGATCTCGCACCCGAGCGCGAGGCCGAGCTTCACGACCCACTCGATCGCAGTCCGGTTCGGGACCGGAAGCGCCCCGGGAAAGCCGAGGCAGACGGGGCACGTCTGCGTGTTCTCACCCGCGCCGAACCCGACGGGACACCGGCAGAACATCTTCGTCCGCGTCTTCAGCTGGACGTGGATCTCGAGCCCGATCACCGGCTCCCACGTGGTGGTCATCGGAGTCGCTCCGGGACGAGATCGAGGCCGAGCGAGCGCTCGAGCGCGTGCCCCGCGCGAAAGAGCGTGTTCTCCGAGAGCTGCGGGCCGATCAGCTGGAGGCCGACCGGCAGCCCCTCGGAGAACCCACACGGCACGCTGAGCCCGGGCAGGCCGGCGAGGCACGACGGGATCGTGAGGAGGTCGCATGCGTACATCGCGAGCGGGTCGGCGGCCTTGTCGCCGATCGGGAACGCGACCGTGGGCGACGTCGGCGTCGCGAGGACGTCGAACCGCTCGAACGCGTCGGCGTGCTCGCGCATGATCAGCGTCCGCACTTTCTGCGCCTGACCGTAGTACGCGTCGTAGTAGCCGGCCGACAGCGCGTAGGTGCCGAGCATGATCCGCCGCTTCGGCTCGTCGCCGAAGCCTTCGTCCCGCGTGCGCTCGACCATCTCGCGGAATGTCGCGCCCTCGCTGCGCGGCCCGTAGCGCACGCCGTCGTACCGCGCGAGGTTGGACGACGCCTCCGCCGGAGCGATCAGGTAGTAGCAGGGGATCCCGTAGTCGAAGGCGCGAGGCAGGTCGCACTCGCCCACCTCGGCGCCGAGCTCCTCGAGCCGGACGAGCGCCGTCTCGAACGCGGCGCGGACGCCGGGCTCGATCGCCTCGAGCGCTCTCGCCTGCCGCGGGACGCCGACCGTGAGGCCGGCGAGGCGCTCGTCCTCGGGCAGGACCACGGACTCGGCGAGCTCGACCGTCGTCGAGTCCTCGGCGTCCCGGCCAGAGATGATCGAGTACAGGAGCGCGACGTCGCGCACGGTCTTCGCGACCGGCCCGACCTGGTCGAGGCTCGACGCGAACGCGACGACGCCGAAGCGCGAAACGGTGCCGTAGGTGGGCCGGAGCCCGACGTTCCCGCAGAGCGCCGACGGCTGCTTGATCGACCCGCCCGTGTCGGAGCCCAGCCCCCACGGCGCGAGGCCGGCGGTCACCGCGGCGGACGTGCCCCCGCCCGAGCCGCCCGGCACGAGCGTTGGGTTCCAGGGGTTCCGCGAGGGCCCGAATGCCGAGTTCTCGGTGGACGACCCCATCGCGAACTCGTCCGTGTTCGTCTTGCCGAGCAGCGTGAGACCGGCTCCGCGGCAGCGCGCGGCAACGGTCGCGTCGAACACCGGGACGTAGCCCGAGAGGATCCTCGAGCCGGCGGTCGTCTCGACTCCCTTCGTCGAGATGACGTCCTTCAGGGCGATCGGGATGCTCGTCCCCTCCGGCTCGTCGACCGTGCGGAGGAACGCGTGGAGCTCGCCGTCGCGCTCCGAGATCGCCTCGAGGTACGCGGCATGGAGCTCGCCGGGCGAGATCTCCTCCCGCTCGACGAGCCCGATCGCGTCCTCGGCCGTCAGGCGCAGCGTGTCGACGATCGCTGTCATGCGGTGGGCGGCACCCGGAACAGGTCGCCTTCGCGCGCGGGGGCGTTGGCGAACACCGCGGCGAGCGCCAGCGAGTCGCGCGGCACGTCCTCCGCCCACGCGTTGACGAGCGCGAGCGGATGCGACGTCGGCGGCACCTCGTCGAGGTCGAGCTCCGACACTTTCGAGACCGCGTCGAGGATCGCCCCGAGCTCCGCGGTGAGCCGCTCGACCTCGCCGTCGGAGAGATCGAGCCGCGCGAGGCGGGCGACGTGGAGCACCTGATCGCGGGAGATCGACATTCGGGATCATCCTTCCAGATCACAACGGAGACGCCGCGGAGGCGGCAGTCCGCTTCAGGGATGTGCCCTTGCGCCGGCGAAAGCCGGCCAACGGAGCTCGAGGCGTCCGTTCCGCGCGAGCGGAACGGACGCTCGCAGACCGGAGAAGAACGACGGCGGGCCCCTCGCCGGGGCCCGCCGAGAACCGTATCCGAGCGTCGCTACGCGGCGGCGGTGACGTTCGCGGCCTGGGCGCCCTTCGGCCCCTGCACGACCTCGAACTGCACCTTCTGGCCCTCCGTCAGGGACTTGTAGCCGTCCATCGTGATCGCCGAGTAGTGGACGAAGACGTCGTCGCCGCTCTCACGTGCGATGAAGCCGAATCCCTTCTCGTTCGAAAACCACTTCACGGTGCCCGTCTCTACCTCAGACAACGACGTCCTCCCTGAAAACAGCGTCGGACGCGTCCGACGCAGGTACACGAACGCCGGACAACGTATCGTCAGAAAGACGGGTATGCAAGGATTTCGCGCCGGAAGCGCGCGGCCTTCACCGCGCTCCGGAGGAGCAGCGCGATCGTCATCGGGCCCGTGCCGCCGGGCATCGGCGTGAGGTAGCCGGCGACATCCTCGACATCGGGCGCGACATCCCCGCGGATTCCCGCCTCGGTGCGTGTGAGGCCGACGTCCAGCACGGCTGCGCCCGGCTTCACCATGTCCGCGGTGACGATGCCCGGGACGCCGACCGCGGCCACGACGATGTCGGCGCGCCGCACCTCCGCAGCGAGGTCGGCCGTCTTCGAGTGGCACATCGTCACGGTCGCGTTCGCCTGCAGGAGGAGCATTGCGACCGGCCGGCCGACGATCTCGCTGCGGCCGATCACGACGGCCTCCTTCCCGGCCGGGTCGACGCCATGGGAGGCCAGCAGCTCCATGCAGCCCGCCGGCGTGGCGGGGACATGGAGCGGCGTGCCGAGGTAGAGGTGCCCGGCGTTCACGGGATGGATCCCGTCGACGTCCTTCGGCGGAGACACGGCGCCGGTGACCCGCGACTCGTCGATCTGGCCGGGCAGCGGCAGCTGCACGAGGATCCCGTCGACCTCCTCGTCGCGGTTCAGCTCCTCGACGATCGCGAGCACCTCGTCTTCGGAGGCATCCTCGGGGAGACGGACGTCGCGTGCGTCGATTCCGGCCTCGGTGGCCGCCTTCTGCTTGAGGGAGATGTAGACCTGTGAGGCCGGGTCCTCGCCGACGAGCACGGTCGCGAGCCCCACGTGACCGAGCTCCGCGACCTCGCGCGCGACGTCGGCGCGGATCTCGGCCGCGAGCGCCTTCCCGTCCATCACCGTCGCCGGCACGCGCGCGACTCTACCCCGCGCCTCCAGGACGTACCGTTGCGCTGTGATGGGCCGCGGCCGCGTGCAGCTCGTCGTGCGGCTGGCCGCCCTCTTCTTCGTGCTCGCGTGGCTGTTCGTCGACGACCTGCAGGAGTGGGTGCCGTTCTGGCTGCCGTTCGTCGTGCTCCTCGCCACCGAGATCGAGTTCGTGCTCCGCGGCCGGACCGAGCCCCACCGACCGCAACGGCGCCGGGCGCCGCCGGGCCCGGAGGACGCCGATCTCGGGTTCGGCGAGCTCGTCGAGGACGACGACGGCATCCACTGGGTCCCTCCACCGCCCCGGCCGGCGCCGCCGCGCAGCCGCTGGCTCGTCCGCGGCGCGGGTGCGCTGGCGGTGGTCGTCCTGTTCGCGCTCGCAGCCCGCACCGACCGCGCGGCGACGTGGCAGGCCCTGCCGCACGACGAGCGAGCCGCGGCCGTGATGCGCTTCACGTCGGAGGCGGCGACGATCGCGGGACGATCGGTGACGATCCGCTGCGACGAGCAGTACGACTTCACGGGCGCGGGGAGCGACACGCTCGGAATCGCGTTTCCCGGTGCGGGCATCGCGTACCTCGACCCGAGCATCTGCCGCGCGCTGCGCGACCTGCTGGCCGACGGGCAGGCGGCGGAGCGCCAGGCGGAGGCGCTCGTCGTCCTGGCCCACGAGGCCGTCCACCTCGGCGGAGAGCGGCGCGAGGGCGTCACGGAGTGCCTTGCGCTCCAGGAGGCGGTGCCGCTCGCCGTCCGGTTCGGGCTGTCCGAGTCGCAGGCCCGGTCGCTGATGCACGCGCAGTACGAGGACCGTCTCGCCGAGCGGAGCGCGATCAGGGCCGCGTACGCGCTGCCCCTCTCGTGTCGTGAGGGCGGCGCGCTCGACCGCAGCCCGAACGACGGGAGCTTTCCCTAGCCGAGCTGCTCGAGACGGCTGCGCACGAGGCTCACGCTCGACGTGCCGAGCGACTCGCCGAGCGCCCCCGCCGCGAGCTCGTTCGCCTCGACGAGGAGTCGCTCTCGCTCCGCCTCGAGCGTGCCGCGCGCGACGAGCAGCGCGGACCGTGCGAGCAGACCCCATTGCTCGACCTCGTCGAGGCTCCCGCCGGGCGCGAGCCCCTCCGTGTCGGGGATCCGGGGAAGGCGTGCCAGTTCGTCTGCGATTCCGGCGGCCTTGCGGACGAGGGCCGTACCCTCCGCCCGGAGCTCCGGCTCGGACGCGCGCAGATCCTCGAGCTGCTCGTGCAGCCGCTCGACCTCCGATTCCGCGTCCGCGGCCAGCTGCCGGGCGGTGGCGGCCTCCCGCTCGGCGCGGTCGAGCTCGTCCTGCTTGCGACGACGCGCGCGAGCGAGCGCCGCAACGCGTTCGTCTGCCGAGGCGAGCTCCTCCCTCGCCGCATCGGCTGCGGCACGGGCCGCATCGAGACGATGGGTCAGCTCCTCACGCTCATCCGGCAGCGCCGCGACCGCTGCTCTGACCTCACTCGCACGTTCGCGCACGGCGCCGGCGCGCTCGGCGACACTCGCGAGCGCGTCGAGCTCGCGCGCGATCGTCGCGTCCCGCTGGTCGAGCTCGCGCGCATGTGACAACGCGTCCGACGCCACCCGGGCATTCTCGCAAGGGAGAAAGCGGTGAGGTGATGTAGCTGGCGGCTAGCGCAGCCTGAACTGGGCGACGTGGCTGGTGCCGTCGACGAGCTGAAGATCGAACGTCACGCACTTGCCCGCGAGCGTGGTCGGCGTCTTCCAGACGTAGATGTACGTCTTCAGCAGCGCGATGTAGTGCAAGCCCGCGATCTTCGGCGTGTCAGACGGCGGCTCGACCTCGTGGAGCGGTGTCCCGGACTTGCACGTTACGACGGTGATCACCGGCGAGCCCGGCGCGAGAATCGCGGTGCCGCGGTTGCCGCCGAGCAGGAAGATGAAGGGGACGAGCCGGCCGGCCTTGACGGTGTTCACTGCGGGCGGCTCGTCGATCGGCGGTAGGAACCCGCGGAACGACGAGACCACCAGAGTCCCGGTTCGCGCCGCGGCCGTGTACGTCGAGTCCCCTGCAAACCGCGCGGTGACGGAGTAGGTGCCGGCAGCGAGGCCGGTCGTCGGCAGCGCTGCGCGCCCGAGGTAGTCGGTGATCGTCGAGTACGTCTTCGACGCAGGCCCGGTGAGGGTGAACGTCACCGTCTGCTGGAGCAGCGGCGAGTCCTTCCCGCCCAGGCTCCCCGTCAGGGCGGTCGTGACGCCGCTCGTCCCGCCGGGCGTCACGACGGTGAGCTGCGACGTGAACGCCGAGAGCGCGGTCTGCGCCTTGGCCGCCGAGAAGGCGGCCGAGTCGTCGGACGGCAGGTAGGCGTCGTCACCCGCGAAGGACGCCTTGACCTGGGTCGCCCCGGGCGTGACGTTCACGGGGATCGTGGCGGTCGCGACGCCGTCGGCGCCCGTGACGGCGATCCGGGACGAGGAGCCGATCGCGAGGAGCACGCTCTTCCCCGCGATGGGCGCGCCGTTGTCGAGCAGCTTCGCCGAGACGGTCTGCGAGGAGCCGAATCCTCCCGAAGTCGGCGGCGACTGGAGCTGCAGCGACGTCGCCTTCGGCGGCGTCGTCGTCGCGCCGGAGACACGGTGGTATGCGCCCAGCGCATCGTCGAGGGTGACGAGGCCGAGCCCGTTCGCGGCCTGCACGACGAAGCGAAGGTTCGCCGGCGTGGTGACGTTCAGCGTGCCGGTCCAGAGCGTCGAGTCGTCGGGATCCTGGACGAGATCGAGGGAGTCCCACCTGCTCGGGCCGTGCCCCGTGTACGTGACCCACACCTGCTGGATTCCGGCGGCCGGGTTTCCGGACACGTGCACGGAGAACTCGACCTGCGGGCCCGTGTTCTCGGCCTCGACGTTCGTGACGTCCGGCGCCGCGGAGAGAGCCGCCGTGCCGAGGTATCCGCTGTAGTAGAGACGCAGGTCGAGCTGGCTGAAGAGGCGCAGCGTGCTCGTCCCGTTGGCGACGTCGAGCGCCTTGTGCTGCGCTGGCGTGACGAGCAGCGCCGTCCGCGTGCCTCCGCCGAGCACGTCGAAGTAGTTCACGGTCGCGAGCCGCATCGGGAAGAACACCGGCGAGACGAACGGGACGTGGACGCCGCGCAGCTCGGTGGTCGGCGCGCCCGTCAGCGGCACGACGGTGGAGTCGTTGTAGGCGCCTCCGCGGAACCCGACGCCCCGCAGGACGACCGAGCCGTCCGAGGGAGTGACGTCGACCACCCTGAGCGGGATCGCGGGCTCGGCCGGGTTGGTGACGACCCCGTCGGGGCCCTCGTAGTACGTCGCCGTCAGGCTCCCGCCGGAGAGATTGGTCAGCGGCACCGTCTTCGCCGAGGTCGCCACCGGCACCGGCACGTCCGCCCAGCGGAGGCCGAGCGTCGCGCCCGGATCGGTGCCGAAGGTGTTCAGGCCGCCGACGACCGACGAGGCGCCGGGCGGCGACAGCCGCGTGCCCGGCATGTTCACCGAGAACATCGGGAGGCCGAAGACCGTCGCCTCGAGCAGCGCCTTCTCGTGGATCCCGCGGATGTCGGGCGTCGTCTCCAGGTACCGCTGCTTCGCGCGAAGGAGCGCTTCGCCCACGCTCACGGCGCCCGTCCCGGTTCGCAGCTCCTGCGCGAAGTTCCGGTAGATCCGCTCGCTGTACTCGAGGAAGTCCGTGTCGCCGTATTGGTACCCCGTGCCGGCGATGAGAGTCGCCTGCTTCCGGGCGAAGGCCTGCGCCCAGTCGAGCGTCTGCGTCACGCCGGGCACCGCGTCGCCGTCCACGAGGTTGTAGCCCGAATGGCAGCCGGCGCTGAAGACCAGGGTGTTCTTGAAGTTGGTGGACGCACTGTCGAGCTCCGTCGTGAGCACGCTCGTCGAGAAGTCCGCCGCCAGCGCGCTGTTCGCGCTGAAGTGCCCGGCGAGGTACACGAGATCGTGTCGGTCGGTGCCGAGGAGCTCCGACCGGAGCTGTGTGGCGGTCCACGAGCGCGAATCCTGCGGCGACACGTCGTTCGCGGTGATCAGCGTCTCCGGGGTCGCGTTCGTCCCCGCCTGGAGCTCGTTCTTCACGGCGGTCGCGGCGTCGGCCAGGAAGTCGTAGCCCGTCACGAGCGACGAATGCGGCGTCACGACGCCGTTCGCGTCGAGGTAGGCGTCGATCATCCCCGTGGCGTCCGCAGCCGTCTCCACGAGCCGGCCGACGGCCAGGTCGGGCACGGGGAAGGTGGTGGAGCGGAGCGAGATCCCCGTCTTCGACCCGTAGCCGTCCTGACTCAGGACGTAGTCGAGACGAAGGCTGGACTCGGAGGCGGTGGTCGAGCCGACCGGCGGGAAGTACCCGGACTCCTGGCCGAGGAGGCTCTCGTCCGGCGAGCGGAAGAACGGCACGACGTTGTCTCCGCCGACGATCGTGACGTACTTCAGCGGGTTGTTCTGCCGGTACGAGTCGACGACGTCCTTGATCGCCTGTGCGAGCAGGTTCTTCGCGTACGGGCACGCCTTGCTCGCGTCCGCCTGGCTCGTCAGGGAGACGATCCGCGGGATCTGCGAGAGATCGACGACGACACCGCCGACCTCGGGTCGCGCCCGTAGCGTCTGCAGCCTCGCGGCGAGGGCGTCCTTCTCGGCCTGGGTCCCCGCCATCCGGGACGGGTAGGTCAGGATCACGGTCTTCACCCCGGTGCCCGGCTCGGCGGGAGGGGCGGTGCCGACGTTCGCGATGCCGGTGGGGCACGTGGTCGGACCGCGCGTCACGTTCACCTGGTACGCGTTGCTCGTGCTGAATGCGCCGGACCGGCTCGAGACGCGGACGTAGTAGCGGCCCGTGTTGTTCCACGTGTTCGCGACGACTGCCTCGTCGGCGGTACCGGGCGTCGCCGAGACGGCGACCAGGCTGCGGGTCTGCGCGCTCGCGAAGGCGTCGGGGCTGAAGACGCTCGGCGAGAACACCGACGGGCTGAACACCGACGGCGAGAACACGCTCGGCGAGAACACCGACGGGCTGAACACCGACGGTGAGAAGACACTCGGCGAGAACACCGAGGGCGAGAAGACGCTCGGGCTGAAGACGCTCGGCGAGAACACCGACGGGCTGAACACCGACGGCGAGAACACGCTGGGCGAGTAGGCGTCAGGGCTGAAGACGCTCGGGCTGAAGACCGAGGGGCTGAACACCGACGGCGAGAAAACGCTCGGCGCGTACTCGGCGCTCAGCCGGGTGAGGTCCTGCGTGGAGGTCAGCGTGGTGTACGCCTGTGAGATGTCCTTGAACAGCGCGAGGTCGTAGTCGGCGGGAAGCCCGGTCACGTTGACGCGTAGCTCGCTCCCCGGCTGGACGTCGAAGGCGTACCACCGCGACTGCCCCGGTGAGTCGATGACGTCCTGCGTCGTGAGGGAGCCGCTGCCGGTGAGCCCGAGCGCGGTCGGCCACGAGTCGTTGGCCGCCTTCGCGACGACGCATGCCGACGTGCCCGTCGAAGGGGTCAGCCGCGCCGCGACGAAGCTCAGGTTCGGCACGTTCGCCACGCCGACGCTGAAGTAGCCGTTCGCGTCGAGCGGCGCCGTGACCGCGCCGAGCGACGTCGGCGTCCCGCCGAGCTGCCCGTCGGCGCAGGTCGCGCTGGAGAGGAACGTGAGGTTGGCCGTCGCGCCGCCGCCGTCGACGCGGCCGATCACCGTCGTGCCGCCGCCGTTCGGGACAGCGCGGATCAGCGTCGGCGTGCTCTCGCCGCCGCCCCCGCTGCTCCCGCCGCTCAACGCGACGGCATGCAGCGAGACGTTGTCGCACCCGAACCCCGGGCAGCTCGCGACCGTCTCCTTCCAGGTCACGGTGAGCGTCTGCCCGGCCGACGCCGCGGCATAGGTCAGCGTGTACACCTCGCCGGGGAAGTCACCCCCGCTGACGTTGTCGACGAACGCGGGAGACGAGCCGTCGGAGAGCGCGGCGGTGAGCTGGCCCGTGGCGCGGTTGAGCGCGCCCCAGATCCGGAGCGTGCGCGTCGTCGTGTCGGCGGGCACCGTGAACGAGAAGCCTGCTCCGAGCGCGCCCGCCGCCGGTTGACCGTCGTGCTGGATTCCCGTACGAACGGCCGTCCCGGAAGCGGTGGGCGCGCCGTTCGTCCACGAGAACGTGAAGGGATGCGGCTGGACCGGCGGCCCGAACTGCCCGAGACCGCGCAACGGCGCCGATGGCGCCGGGATGTCCGTGAGCGCGCTGATCGCGGTGCCCCCGGCCTTGCGCTGGTCCGGCGCGAGAGACGTGCTCGACCCCGTCCCCCAGATCGCCCAGTCCTCGGTCCCGAGGGCGGTGAGGTCGACGGCCGTCTCGGCCCCCGCCGGTGTCGTCGCTCGAATGCCGCTCAGGGAGGGTGGATCGCCGAAAGCGGACGCAGCCGTGAGCCCGGCGAGGACGATCGCAACGATCGCCGTCGACGCCGCCCGCATCCGCCACCGCAGCAGAGCCCCCAACACCGGGGACGCACGGTATGCCCGCCGAGTGCCCGTCGTCAAGTGTTCTCCGATCGGCACACGCCGTGGGCGCAGGCGACGGCCTGCTCGAGCGTCCACTCCCCCGCCTCGGTCGCGATCGTCTCTCCGTCCGGGCCGAGCGAGATGCGGGCTCCGTCGAACACCGCCGAGAGCTCCTTCTCGAGCGCGGGCGGGCGCGGCGCTCCGATCTCCTCCCGCAGCGAGAGCGCCGCCCGATCCAGCCGGACGGCAGCCACGGCGTCTCCGGCGACGGCGGCGAGCCGGCCGACGTCCTCGAGCAGGTGAGCGAGCGCCCACCGGTCGTCGTACGCCTCGTAGGCCCGGAGGCTCGCCGCGTAATGGGCTCGTGCGTCGGTGAGGTCGCCGAGGTCGCGCGCCGCGTTCCCGAGGTTGTTGAGCCCGATGGCGACCATCCATGCGTCGCCCACCTCGCGGTTGAGCCTGATCGACTCCTCGAACCGCTCTCGAGCCTCGTCGAGGCTTCCCTGCAACGAGGCGATCATCCCGAGGTTCGTCTGCGAGACGCCGATCGCCCAGCGGTCGCCGATCTCGCCCCGCAGTTCGAGCGCCCTCTCGTGACTCTCGCGCGCGGCGGCGTAGTCGCCCTCGTACTCGGCGACGACGCCGAGATTGGAGAGCAGCGACGCCATCCCGGGACGGTCGCCCACGCGCTCCCTGACCTCGAGGCTCTCGAGATAGCGCTCCCGCGCCACCTCGTAGTCGCCCCGCTGGGCAGCGATCGTGCCCGTGAGGTGCAACACGCGTCCCAGGCCCGCGTCGTCGCCTCTCTCCTCGAACACGCCCCGGGCGCGCGCGAGTCGCTCCTGCGCCTCGTCGAAGGCGCCGGTCTTGCGCGCGACCTCGGCGAGCGCCGTCTCGGCTCGTGCCCCGATCGTCGCGTCGCCCGCCTCGGCGGCCAGCGACAGCGCCTCCTCGTCCGCCTCGGCCGCGCGGCCCCAGGCGCCCGTCAGCTCGAGCACCTCGCCGAGGTCGAGGAGCACGCCGGCGCGGGAGGTTCCCTCCTCGAGCGTCGCGAGTCGCTCGAAGTAGTCGATCGCGGCGGAGTTCGCGTACGCGGCCCGCGCCGCGCTGCCGGCGCGCCCGAGGTAGTCCCGCTTCTTCCCGTCGTTCGCCGACCGCCAGTAGTGGTGGGCGAGCAGATCGAGCTGCAGCTCGATCGCGTCGCGGCCCTCTCGCTCGATGACCTGAGCCGTGCTCTCGTGGAGCGAGGTCCGAATCGCGTACGGGATGCTCTCGTACGCGACCTCCTGCGCGACGACGTGCCGGAAGAGGTAGGACCCCTCGGCCTCGACGTCGAGCGAGACGAGATCGACCGCCCGGAGCACGTCGAGGCTCTCGGCGACGTCGTCCGAGCCACCGAGGTCCGGGTACACCTCCGGCAAGGGCGCCGCGCGGAACGATCGCCCGAGCACGCTGGCGACCTTGAGGGTGCTCCGCGGCCGCTCGGAGAGCGTGTCGATGCGGCTGAGGATCAGCGTGTAGAGGCTGTCGGGGAGCTCGACGTTCGCGACGGCGGCCTCGTCGTCGAGATCGACGTTCGTTCCGGCGAGGTAGTTCACGAGCTCCTCGACGTAGAACGGATTGCCCTCGGCCCGCCGTGCGACGAGCGAGATGAGCCCCTCGGGCGGCGTCGTCCCACTGCCGAGGATCTGACCGACCTTCGCCGTGATGAGGTGGGCGATCTCGTCGTCGCCGAGCAGCGTCAGGGAGCGCTCCTCGAAGTGGGGCAGCGTCTCGACCCCGAAGCTGTCACCGACGTCCGACCGCGGCCGATACGCGAGCACGACGAGGACGCGCTCCGACGGGATCGCACGGCACACCTCGACGAGGAGGTCGCGGGAGAGCTCGTCCAGCCAGTGGCAGTCCTCGAGCACGATCACGAGCGGGCGATGCGCCGCGCGAGCCCGCATGAACGCGACGAGCAGGCTCTCCAGGGAGGTCTTACGAACCTTCGCGTCGAGTGACGCCGTGAGGTCGTTGTCCTGCAGGGTCAGCCCGACCACCGGCTCCAGCAGCGGCGCGCGGGCCACGAGGCCCGGGTCGACGGCCCGCAGCTCGGCCTCCAGCCGTGCGACCTGGGTCTCCTCCGGATCGTCGTCGGACAACCCGAAGAGCATCCGCCAGATCTCTCGCCACGCGAAGTACGCGGTCCTCGCCCCGGCCGCCTGGCACTCACCCACGACGACGAGCTCGCCACGCCGACGAGCGGTTCGCACGAGCTCGGCGACGAGTCGCGACTTCCCGACGCCCGCTTCCGCCGCGATGCCGACGATCCGCCCCGCGCCGCCGACGGACTCGTCGAGGCGCGAGACGAGATGCGCGAGGTCCTCGGCGCGACCGAACATCGGCAGCCGGTGCCGGATCTCGCGGACCGGTGCTCGACCCGTGGGTCCGAGGAGCGCGTGAGGCGTCACCGCCTCCGCTTTCCCCTTCGGCGTGAACGACGGCCGTGGCTCCCAGGCGAACCCGTCGCCCGCCGCCTGTCTGACGCCGTCGGCGACGTAGATCTCACCCGGGCCGGCGGCCGACATCAGGCGCGCGGCGAGATTCACCGCGTCGCCGAGACAGACGAACGTCCGCCGCAGATCGTGGCCGTAGGTGCCGCTGCGCAGCCGGCCGTGGGCGACGCCGATCTGGATGCCCGTCGCCGCAGTCTGCGACTCGAGGTCGCGGAGCGCGAGCGCGGTGGTCATGGCGCGCACCGCGTCGTCCTCGTGGGCGACGGGCGACCCGAAGACGCCGTAGAGGTACGCACCCTTGTCGCCGACGGTCAGCTGGAGCAGGTTCCCGCCCTGGTCGGCGAAGACACGCTGCGCCTGCGTGACGAACTCGTCCAGCCTCTCGACGGCGCCGTCGGCGTCGAAGTCGATGCCGCCGAAGCGCACGAACACCGGAATCGCAGGGCGGAGCTCTGCGAGCAGCTCGCCGCGACCGGTCCTCATCCGCTCGTAGACCGGCGGCAGCAGCCACTCGGCGACGAGGTCGTCGTCCAGCGGCGCGTCGAGCAGGGGGAGCGGCGCGTCGTCGACGGGGACGGAGAGTCGTTCGACGACCGCATACGTCTCCCCCTCCTCGTCGAGCCGCTCCTCGCCGATCTCGACCCCGTCGCCGAGCGCCTCGCGCGCGGAGGCGGTGAGCACGACCTCGCCTCGCTGCGCCACGTGCTCGGCCGCGGCGAGCGTGTCGATCACGTGACCGGCCAGGACGTCGATCAGCTGGATGCCCGGATCGCCCACGAGGAACCTGCGCGCCGGGCCAACCGCGACCGCGACCTTCAGCTCGACCCGAACGCTCGAGCCGGCCGGCGTCACGAGCCGCCCGACCCGGTCGATCGTCGACTGCATCGCGAGGGCGCACGCCGTCGCGCGCGTGCCGTCGTCCTCGTCGATCCAGCACGTCACCGCGTCGCCGCTGAAGTAGATGACGTCGCCGCCGTAGCGGTGGAGCTCGGCGATGAGCGCGTGGAAGACGTCGTTGAGGCTCGCAGTCAGCTCCTCGACGCCCCGCTGCCGGCCAAGCTCCTCGACGAGCGCCTCGGTCAGCGTCGTGAAGCCCGAGATGTCGGCGAACAGCGCGGCGCCGCGGACGCGGTTCGGCATCTCGAAGCCCTCCGCGAGCGCCAGTCGACGATCGCCCGGGATGTACGCCTCGGGGTTGTCGAAGCGCGCGGGGGCCGCAGCCGCCGCACCCGCCTCTTGCTCGACCCCGGTCATACCCTCCTCGCGAAGCCAGCCCGGCCTCAGATCATAGAGCGGGACGTCAAACCGGCCCAGCGGCGGTCGGGCCGAGCGGGGCTACGATGCGACTCCCGGGCGACGTGGCCGAGTGGTTAGGCAGAGGCCTGCAAAGCCTCGTACAGCGGTTCGAATCCGCTCGTCGCCTTTTTCACCGCACGCATCGCCATACGGCTGTAAAGGAACCGTGAGCGGGGGCTTTACCTGCGCGGGGCCAGGGTACGAACCCCTCCGACTCGCCCCGGAGTCCACAAGAGAGGGGAGCCATCATGAAATCGCATCTCCGGAAACTCGTACCTGTCACGGTCCTCGCGGTCGCCGCGGGCCTCGTCGGAGTCGTGCTCAGCGGTACCGGCGTGGGTACCGCTGCCACAAAGGCGAAGCCGACGAACACGCGGCCGCCCACGATCTCGGGCAAGGCCCAGGTCGGACAGACCCTCACGGCAAACGAGGGGCAGTGGACCGGCAGCCCGACGGACTTCGACTACTCCTGGCGCCGCTGTGACACCGACGGCGGAAGCTGCTCGTTCATCAGCGGGGCGAACCAGAAGACGTACGTCCTGAAGGACGTCGACAAGGGCAACACGCTGCGCATCCGCGTCACCGCGCAGAACGCCGAGGGCAGCGCGATCAGCACTTCGGTGCCGACGGCCGTCGTCTCCGAGGCCGTTGCGCCTCCGCCTCCCGCGGGCGCTTGCGACAAGGCGGGGACGGGCCCCGTCGTCATCGGTGACGTGAAGGCCCCGAATCGCCTGCTCGTCGACCGTCAGTCGCTCGACCCGAGCGTCGTCGGCGGCTCGTCGCAGCAGCTGGTCGTCCGCTTCCACGTCTCGGCGTGTGGCGGAAAGCCCGTCCAGGGCGCGCTCGTCTACGTGACGGCTGTGCCATACAACCAGTTCTCGGTGCCGGCGGAGACGCCGACCGGCAGCGACGGCTGGGCGGAGCTCCGGATGAACCGCCTGCGCGGTTTCCCGGCGGCGCGCCGACAGCAGCTGATGGTGATGTTCGTCCGCGCGCGCGAGCCGGGCGGCAACATCCTCGCCGGGATCTCGACCCGGCGGCTGGTTTCGTTCCCGGTCAGCCTCGGCCGGTAGCGAACAGGACTCGAGGGGCGGCGCTACGGGGAGCGTCGCCCCTCGAGTGTTCTCGTTCCCGCGCCCCGCGGCCAGCGTGACGCAGTAGCGTTGGCGCGTGGCCCCGGCGCCGGACCTCTCCGCGAAGACCCTCCGTGCCGGCGTCGTCGGCACTGGCTTCATCGGAGTCGTGCACGTCGACGCCCTTCGTCGCATCGGCGTCGAGGTGGCCGGGGTCGTCGGATCGAGCTCGGAACGGGCCTCCGCGAAGGGGATCGCCCCCGTGTACCCGAGCTACGACGCGCTCCTCGAGGACGACGACGTCGACGCCGTCCACCTGACGACCCCCAACGACCTCCACTACACCCAGGCGAAGCAAGCGCTGGCCGCCGGCAAGCATGTCGTGTGCGAGAAGCCGCTCGCGATGACCTCCGAGCAGTCCGAGGAGCTCGTTGAGCTCGCGGAGAGCTCCGGGCTCGTGCACTGCACCAACTTCAACATCCGCTTCTACCCGATCGTCCAGGAGGCGCGCGAGCGCGTCCGGGCGGGCGAGGTCGGTGCCGTGTGGAACGTGCACGGCGGCTACCTCCAGGACTGGCTCGCGACGCCGGAGGACTGGAACTGGCGGCTCGAGCCCGCCCGTGGCGGGGACCTCCGGGCGGTCGGCGACATCGGATCGCACTGGATGGACCTCGCCCAGTTCGTCACGGGCGCGCGCATCGTCGAGGTCTTCGCCGACCTGGCGACGACCATCCCCGTGCGCCGCAGGCCGGTCGGCGAGGTCGAGACGTTCTCGAGCGCGGCCGACGTCGAGCGCGTCGACGCGCCCATGTCCACCGAGGACATCGCCCACATCCTCGTGCGCTTCGCCGGCGGAGCTCGTGGCTCGTGCGTGCTCTCCCAGGTCAGCTTCGGCCGGAAGAACGCGATCCGGATCGAGGTCGACGGGTCGGGCGGCACGCTCGCCTGGGATGGCGAGCGCCACGAGGAGCTCTGGCTCGGCAGCCGCACACGCGGGAACGAGGTGCTCCAGCGGAACGCGTTGCTCATGCACTCGGCCGCCGCCGCGCGGACCCACCTTCCGGTCGGCCACGCCGAGGGCTTCGCGGACACGTTCCGCGAGCTGTACCGCGCGGTCTACGCCGATGTCTCGCAGGGCGGGCCGTCGTCCGAGCCCGACTACCCGACCTTCCGCGACGGTCACGTCGAGAACGTCCTCTGTGACGCGGTCGCCCGCTCGAACCGTGAGGGCGCCTGGGTCCGGGTCTAGCGATTACGGGGCGTCGATCGGGGTAGGACGACCGCGTCACCCCGATCGAGGAGGTCCCCGATGAGCGTTGCGAAGGTGATCGAGATCACTGCGTCGTCGCCGACGAGCTTCGCCGAGGCGGCTCGTGCCGGAATCGCGAAGGCAGCAGAGACGATCCACGGGATCCAGCGCGCCTGGATCTCGGAGGAGTACGTCGTGGTCGAGGACGACGCGATCGCCGAGTTCCGGGTCACGATGCGGGTGAGCTTCGTGCTGGACTGATCGGCGGCCGAGCCGACGCGGGACCCGTGCTACAAGGGGTGCGTGAGGACCCAACCGACGCACCACGGCCTCGACCGCTCGGCGAGCAACGAGGCGACCGCGCGCGCGCTCGTCGCGGCCATTCCAGACCCGATCTTCCGGATCGGCACCGACGGCGTCTACCGCGGGTTCAAGGTCGACGCCGAGGTGGATCTCCTCACCCCTGCCGACGAGGTGATCGGGCGGACCGTGCAGCAACGGCTCCCGCCGCACATCGCAGAAGGCGTGCTCGCGGCCGGGCGCAGGGCGGTCGAGGAGGGCGTGCTCCAGCGAGTCGAGTACTCGCTCGAGATCCGTGGTGAGCTCAGGGACTACGAGGGCCGCGTCGTCGCGTGCGGCCCCGACGAGTTCCTGCTCATCGTGCGGGACTTCACCGAACGGACCCGGCAGGCGAAGGAGCTCGAGCGCGAGCGGGACTTCAGCTACGCGGTGGTGCGCTCGACGCCGAGTTTCCTCGCCCTCGTCGACGAGAGCGGGACGATCCTCGGCGTGAACGGCGCGCTCGAGCGCGCGGCGGGCCTGCCCGAGGAGTCGTGGCTCGGTCTTCCGTTCTGGGAGATCTTCCTGGCGGAGCACGACGCTCCACGCGCCCGCTCGGACTTCGACCGCATGCTCGGGGGGGATCCGCCGGGCATGGTCGAGTACCAGCACGTCTCGATCGACGGAGAGCACCTCGTCGTCGACTGGACCGCCACCGAGGTGCCGGGCGAGCAGGGCGAGCGACGCTACCTGCTGTGCGGGCTGGACGTGACCGCCCGCAAGCACGTCGAGGACGAGATCCGCCGCTCGCGGGCGCGGATCGTGTCGGCGAGCGACGCGGAGCGCAAGCGGCTCGAGCGAAACCTCCACGACGGCGCCCAGCAGCACCTCGTCAGCGTGTCCCATGCGGTGCACCTCGGCGTCCGGTTCATGCGAACCGACCTCGACGAAGCGGAGCGGCACCTCGACCGTGCGCTCGTCGAGCTGAACGCCGCCCACGAGGAGCTCCGGGAGCTCGCCCGTGGCCTCCATCCCCAGATCCTCACGGTCCGCGGGCTCGCGGCCGCCGTCCGCGCGCTGGCGGGTCGCGCGCCGATCCCGGTCACGGTGGTCACGACCGACGACAGCACCCGGTGGCCGCCGGCGATCGAGAGCGCGGCGTACTACGTCGTCGCCGAGGGCCTCACAAACGTCATCAAGTACTCCGGGGCGACGTCGGCGACCATCCGCGTGCGGCTCCGCGACGACGTCCTCGTGGTCGAGGTCTCGGACGACGGGCGCGGCGGCGCGGCGGCGAACGAGGGATCCGGCCTCGGCGGTCTCAAGGACCGGGTCGAGGCCCTCGACGGCACGTTCGTCGTCGAGAGCACGTCCGGCGCAGGAACCCGGATCCGGGCCGAGCTTCCGCTCCTCCCCGAGCGCTCGGAGGTTCCCGCTTGACAGCCGAGCGGTGGACGTGATTGGATTGCCGCGTCGAACCCCGTAGCTCTTCGGAGTCGCGGGGTTCGGCATTTTTCGTGGTCCGACGGCCGTGGCTAGCCTGCGGCGATGGGCCTGCTCTCGCGGCTCGCAGCGTCCCGGAAGGCGCGCGTCGGCGCGGCGCTCGTCGCGATCGGAACGCTCCTCCTCGTCTCCGCAGGGCTCCTGTTTCGCGGCGGCAAGGAGGCCGCTCCTCCGCCACCGGCGGCCACCGTGCCGACGACCCCGCCCACGACGCCCGCCCCTCCACCACCCCCGCCCCCTCCGCCCGAGACACAGCCTCCGCCGCCACCGGCCGAGCCCACGCCGCCGCCGCCGGCAGCCGTGCCGTTCTCGTGGAGCTCGGCGGGCGCCTTCGTCTGGCACGAGACCGACGTGGAGCCGACGCTGCTCGGCCGCACCCTGCGCGAGGCCGGCTTCGGCTGGGTCGCCGTACGTCTGCACGACGGAACCGTCGAGGACCCCGTGGAGGCCGACTGGGTCTACCGCTTCCGGCTCGCGAGCGGGCTCCCCGTCGGCGGCTGGGGGGTGCTCAGGACGGAGCCGGAGGCCGAGGCCGGGCTCGCGAGCGACCTCGTCGCACGTTACGGCCTCGACTTCTACGTCGCCAACCCGGAGGTCGAGTACGAGTTCAGCGGCGCTGACGGGCCGAGCGACGAACGAAGCGGCCGCTCCCGACGGTTCGTCGACGCGTTTCGCGGTCTGCGGCCCTCGCCGTTCCCGCTCGGCCTGTCGTCGTACTGCCGCCCCGACCACCACGACATCGACTGGTCGGCGTGGCGAGGCGCCGGCGCCGCCTTCCTGCCTCAGGCCTATGTGAACGACATCGGCGTCGAGGGGGCGCCGCCGGCGTGCGTCGCGGCCTCGCAGGGGATCTTTCCGCGCACCGACGTCCATCCGACGATCGGGATGCACGTCGGCATCCGTGGCACCGTCGACGTGCCGACCTACGTCGAACTGCTCGCACGCGCCGGGACGGTCGGCTTCTCGGTCTACCTCGCGGAGACCCGGATGACCGAGGCGGACTGGGGCGCGCTCGGCGCCGCGATCGACCAGCGTGGGATCGCGACGAGACCGGGATGACCCTTTCGGGGGTTCGGAACCCCGGAGTCCTGGGCTGACGGGCAGCCGTATTCCCTCGAACGAGCCACTCGATTGCCCCCCTCCTGGGGGATGAGCGTCCGGCAGCCCGTTCCTACCGTTTGCGGACACCGGCAGCGGCGCCGGTGATGCGGCAAGAGAGGGGGAAGGTGCGGTGCAGCGTGCGGAGCGTCGGGTCCGTGTCCGACGACGGCTGCGTACCGGTGTGAACCGGGACGCGGTGCTCGCGACCCTTGTCGTCGTCTTGCTCGATGAGCGCATTCGCCGCCCTCACCCGCGTGAGGGGAGCGCGGCGTGATGCTGCGTCGGCGTTCGCCCGGCGTGCGCCGCTCGCCGCGGCTCGTGCTGCGCTTCGCACTGTTCACCGGAGTGAGCCTCGCGGTCGCGAGCGTCGCGATCTTCGTGATGGTGCGAGGCTTCGTCACGGCCCAGGCACGCGCCGCGGTCGAGCAGAACACCCGCCTCGTGGTCGAGGCGGTCCTCTCGCGCGAGCTCGAGCCGACGGATCTCCAGAGACGTCCGTCGGCGACGCGCCGTCGGCAACTCGACCGCCTCTTCCGCGAGCGGCTGATGGTCGACGACGTGGAGTCGGCCGCTCTCTACAGCAGGACCGGCCGGCTCCTGTTCGCGGCGACGACCGGCCGCAAGGCGCATCGTCGCTCGACGATTCCCCCTCGAGACATTCGCGAGACGCTGGCGAACCAGCGGATCCGTACCGCGGTCGAGGACGCGCCGAGCGGCAAGGGGCCGGCCCGGACGGTGCTGCGCGAGCTCGTACCCATCCGGTTCGGCAGCCGTGCGGCCGGCGTCCTCGTGACCGAGCGGGACTACGCGCCGATCGCGCGCTCCGTCCGAGCGACGTTCGTCCCGATCGCGCTCGTCCTCGAAGGGCTGCTGCTCGCCCTCTTCGTCTCGCTGTTTCCGGTCCTGCGGCGAGCTACGCGTCAGCTCGACTCGCACATGGAGGAGATCGAGCACCAGGCGCTCCACGACAGCCTCACGGGGCTCCCGAACCGCGTGCTGTTCCAGGATCGCATCGAGCTTGCGCTGGCGAACGCGAAGCGGAGCGGCGGTCGCGCGGCCGTGCTCCTCCTCGACCTCGACGGCTTCAAGGAGATCAACGACGCACTCGGGCATGCGTGCGGCGACGAGCTCCTGCGCGAGCTCGCCGTTCGCCTCCGCGGGACGCTCCGGGACAGCGACACCATCGCGAGGCTCGGCGGCGACGAGTTCGGTGTGGTGATGCCGGCCGACGGCACGCATGACGTCGAGGACGCCGCGCATCGAATCAACGACGCCGTCGAGGAGCCGTTCGAGATCGGCGGTCTCTCCCTCGACGTCCGAGCCTCGATCGGCGGCGTGCTCTTCCCCGACGACGCGCAGGACTCGGACACGCTCGTGCGCTTCGCGGACGTGGCGATGTATGCGGCGAAGCGAAACCGAACCCGGATCGAGCTCTACAACCCCGCCACCGACGTCTTCACGCGGGAGTCGCTCACGCTCGGAGGCCAGCTCCGCCGCGCGCTCGACTCCGGAGACATCGTCGCCCACTACCAGCCGAAGGTGGAGGTCTCGAGCGGCCGCATCGTCGGCGCGGAAGCGCTCGTCCGCTGGGAGCACCCCGAGCGCGGGATCGTGCTTCCCTCGGAGTTCCTGTCCGTGGTCGAGAAGGCCGGCCTGATGGGCTCTCTCACGACCCTCGTCCTGCGCCGTGCCGCGGCCGAGGCGGCGGCATGGGCGCGTGATGGGCTCGACCTGGGCATCGCCGTGAACGTCGACGTCGACGCGCTGCTCGATCCGTCGTTCCCACGACGCGTCGCGGAGATTCTCGACGAGATGCAGCTCGCGCCCGAGCTGCTGACGATAGAGCTGACCGAGACGTCGCTCATGGCCGACCCGGCGCGCGCCGGCCGCGTCGCGCGCGAGCTTTCGGCGGTCGGCGTGCGTCTCTCGATCGACGACTTCGGGACCGGCTACTCGTCGCTCGGCTACCTCACGGCGCTTCCGCTCGCCGAGCTCAAGATCGACCGGTCGTTCGTCGGTCGGATGACCGAGAGCCCGATGGACATGGCGATCGTGCGCACGATTCTCGATCTCGGCTCGAACCTCGAGCTGTCGGTCGTCGCCGAGGGCATCGAGTCGGCCGAGACGCGCGAGTTGCTCGACCATCTCGGCTGCGCGCTCGCCCAGGGCTACCAGTTCGGAAGCCCGATGTCTGCCGCGCGGCTCGGCGCGTTCGTGCGCAGCCTGCGCGAGGTCGACTACCTCAGGCTGACGGCCTAGAGCCCGAGAAGTCCAGGCGCGACACCTCGAGGTCGAGGTCGTGCTCCACGCGGCGCATCACCTCGTCGCTGATCTCCCCGGTGTTTCGGAGCTCCACCACGGCGCGCCGCTCGGCCTCGATGAGCTCGCGGCGCAGCTTCTGGTACTTCAGCGAGCGCTTCTCGATCTTGCCGTCGCCGTCCGGATCGATCCGGGCCGAGAAGCGGTCGATCCGGAAGCGGTACGCCCCCCGGAGCCGTTCGGCCGTGTCGTCGAGCACCCAGTCCTCACGGACAAGCTCGTCGAGGCGCTCCAGGGCCGCCTCGGCGGCGCGGACCCGTGCCATGGCGTCCTCTTCCTCGGCGCCACCGTCGTCGGCTTCGAGCCTGAGCGCCCGGATCACCACCGGCAGCGACAGGCCCTGGACGACGAGCGTCGCGAGCACGACGCAGAAGGCGAGGAACACGATGAGGTCGCGGTCCGGGAACGGGGCGCCCGAGTCCGTCGTCAGCGGGACGAGGAGGGCGGCCGCGATCGTCACTGCGCCGCGCATGCCGTTCCACGAGATGAACGCCGGGTACGTCCATGGTGGATACGGATCGTGCTCCCGTATGCGGCGGAACAGCGCGCGAGGCACGTACGTCGTCGCGAAGACGCCGACGATCCGCACCGCGATCACCGCCAGCACGACCGCGATCACGTCCGTGACCAGAGTCGACGTCCCCCGCCCCGAGAGCGTGTCGAGGATCGGCCGCAGCTGGAGTCCGACGAGCCCGAACAGCAGGACGTTGAGGAGGAAGGTGAGGATGTCCCAGAAGGCACGTCCCTGCAGGCGCGTTTCCACGGTCGTCAGCTCGGGCGTGTACCAGCCCATGTAGACACCGGCGGTGACGACGGCCAGGACGCCGGAGACGTCCAGCGCCGATGCGGGCAGGAAGGCGAAGTAGCCGGTGAGGAATGCGATCATCACCTCGAGCGGCGGGTTGTCGAGTGGTCGGCGGACACGGCGGACCACGTAGCCCACGACGAGCCCGACCGCGATCCCGCCGACGATCGTCACGACCAGGTCCCACCCCGCGTCCCAGATGGAGAACGCGCCGCTCACGGCGGCGATGAGCGCGGTTCGCAGCAGCACGAGCGCCGTGCCGTCGTTGAGGAGGCTCTCCCCCTCGACGATGTCGATCAGCCGCCGCGGGATCCCCAGCCGCCGCCCGATCGCGGTGGCCGCGATCGGGTCGGTGGGCGACACGACCGCGCCGAGGACGAACGCCCCGGCCCAGCCCAGCCCCATCACCTCGTGTGCGACCACCGCGACACCGCCGGTGGTCGCGGCGACGACGCCGACCGCGAGCAGCGAGATCGGCCGTAGGTTGTGCCGGAGCTCGCGCAGGCCGGTGGAGTACGCGGAGACGTAGAGCAGCGGCGGGAGGATTCCGACGAGGACGAGCTGCGGCGGCATCGTGACGGCCGGCACGCCCGGTACGAAGCCGAGGAGCAGGCCGCCGACGACGAGCAGGATCGGATACGGGATCCGGAGCGGCCCGGAGAGGATCAGGAGCCCTGCCGCCGCGACGAGCAGCGCCAGGAGCTGCAGCTCCTGCTGCGTGCCGAACTCGAGGATCACGGCGACACCGTATGCGGTCCCCCAGCGCGGTCGCGGGTCCCGCGATCCGCGGCTCGGCTAGTGGCCGTTGTGCGAGAAGTGCATGTAGTCCTTGGTCGCGCCCGTCCACGCGCCTCCCCACCCCCAGCCGATCGAGCGGAACGCGGCGACGACCGCCGGCGTGACCATTCCCTCCCGCAGCCGCGACCGGTCGAGGTAGCGCGCGCGGGTGGGATCCCGCGTCTGGCCGCAGCCGACGTACGGGTTCTCCGCGGGGTTGAGGTCGACCGCGAGGCCGTACGCGTGGTTCGACCACGTGCCGGTGCCCGAGCCGCCGCTGCACGGTGAGGGGACGGCCTGGCGGCACTCGAACGAGCCCGTGACGTCGCCGTCCCCGGGTCGGGCGCCCCGCGGCCCGTACATGTCGCCGAGCTGTAGGTGCCGGATCGGGAAGCGGAGCGCGTAGAGGCGACGGAACACCTTCACGAGCGGCGCCGCGGCGTCGCGGTTCACGACGAGCTGGCCCAGGTGGGGACGGCCGTCGAAGCCCCAGTGTCGCACGGTGAGAAGTCGTAGCTGCGAGAGCGGTACGGGACAGCCCGGCTTCCAGAACCGCGCCTCGAGGGTCGTCCGGAGCGGCTGCGGCAGCGGACTGATCGCCGGCTCTTGCGGGTGGAGCGCGGCGACCAGGAGCGGCAGGGCGAGAAGACGAAGCACGGGGCCTCGTCCCAGGTTGGCGGTCGGCGCCGCCCGGCGTCAAGCCGAAGGCAATCCCCCTCGCGGCTTCGGACGGTAGCCCCGAGTACGCACCGTTTCCAAGGAGGATCGAATGGAGAACCTCATCGTGAGGGGCAAGGGAATCTTTCTCGTCGTGTCGCTGACGGCGGCTCTTCTCGCCGCGCTCGGCGCCGGGGGAGCGGCCCAGGCCGCGCCGGAGAAGGCGACGCCGCTCGTCTCGTCCGCACGAAACGCCGATCTCGGGAAGAGCGTGTTGGTCACGCGCAAGGGGCTCACGCTCTATGCGCTGAGCGTCGAGCGGCACGGAAAGTTCATCTGCACCGACTCCGAGTGCCTGTCGTTCTGGACGCCGCTCGTGGTCGAGAAAGGAACGAAGCCGACCGGCCTCGCCGGTCTTGCGACGGTGAAGCGGCCCGACGGCACCACCCAGGTGACGTACCAGGGCAAGCCGCTCTACACCTTCTATCTCGACCGCACGCGCGGAGACGACGGCGGTGAGGGGTTCAAGGACGTCGGCACCTGGCACGCGGTTGCGAAGCGCGCCGCCTGACTCGATCCGAGCTCCACGCGGAGGCCCCTGGGGGCCGACAGGCCCCTGGGGCAACTCGCGCGATCCCTCGTCCGAGGCGGTTGAGAACGCTCGGTTCACGGGTACGCATCCCTCATGGACACCACGATCGCGTTCGTGCGCTCCGCGGGTGACGGCAGCACCGAGATCGTCGTGAACTTCGGGCTCCTCTCCGGGCGCGAGGCGACCCTTGCCGAGGTGGATCGTCTCGCCGCGCGTCTGTGCGACGTGCTGCCGGAGGTTCGCGTCCACGCGGTCCGCACCCACGACAGGGGGCCAGGCTCGGAGGCGGTGGTCCACCAGGTCGTCGTCGAGGCCGGTCGCGCCCCACGGGACGCAGAGGCGCTGCGCGCGATCAGCGAGGCATGGGCGCGCGAATGCGCCGACGACAGGTCGCTCGAGCCGCTCGGCCGCTGACGCCTGTCGGCTGCTACCCGAGCGCGGTGCGCAGGCGCATCAGGGCGAACGCAGAGCTCGGGCTCGCGAAGTCCTGCATGTCGACGATCTTCTCGTCACGCAGACGAAGTGCCTGCGCCCACGTGCGGCGGCGCCCTTCCTTGTCCGACCAGGAGAACGCGACGACGACGCGGTCACCGCGCGAGCGCACGGAATCGACGCGGTAGTCGCGGTCGCCCGCCCGCCGTCGTTCTGCGATTCCGCCGCTGAGAACCCCACGGGCCTCGTGTGGCCCGTGTCAGGAGGGAGGCGCCCAGAAGCGCCGCGGCCGGCGCCGACCGCGCCATTCCATCTCCGGGTGCATGAGGGACACGAGCGGCTCGACGTCGCCGTCGCCGAGCGCCAGGTACGCAGCCCGGATCGGATCGACCGCCACCACCACAGTTTGCCGGTTTCGCGGCGGGGAAGGTGCCCGGGAACAGACAGCCAGAGGACAAGCGCGATGTTTCACAGCGGTCGGCTGCGTGAACCCCACTGGCATGGATGCCGCAGGCTGGACGATCTCCGTCATCGCGATTCTGATCGCGTGCGCGATCGCGTGGCACGAGCTCGCACGTAGGCGCTAGGGCGCTCGTCGCCCTCGAGGTCGCCGCCGCGCCTGAGAGTCCGGATCGGGAGGCGTCGGGTCGGGCGGCGGGAGCGGGTCGGGTCCCGGAATCGGCGGCTCGGGCTGCGGCGGGGGTTGCGGCGGCGGGAACGGGCTCGGCGGCTGGTGCGCGAGCGGCATGCGCCCCGTATCCCCCGTCGGCGGCCGACGCAAACGCCCGGTTGCGATGCCGGCCTTCGGGTCTCAAACCACGTCAACTCGGGCACCCCCGTCTCATGGGGCGCGGTCCGCTGGATGGCTTCCTACCTCGGTCTCAGACGGGAATACGCGGCATGGTCGGCTGTGACAATCCATGCAGAGCGTCCGTCATCGATCTCCGCGATATAGAGGGAGGCCGGTCCTCGCCGAAACGAGCCGTCGTGTGCTGGACCCGCCAGGCCCGACCGTGCGACCCATCGCCAGCCCCGTGCGAGGAGGCGTTTCTTGTAGTAGCGCACAAGGGCGCCTGCGCGTTTCCGTCTCGCCGTCTCGTACGCGTGGGTCGTGGTGAAGCTCCCGTAAGGAGTCCCGTTCGCGACCGGAAGGCAGGTGTCAGATGCCGTTTGGCCGATCGAGTAGCTGGTGACCAACTTCGCCCCCGGAACGACCGGGAGGCGTTTGAAAAGAGCCTCGTTCTTTGCCACGTACGACGCCCTGTCGACGCTCCTCAACCTGCAGACCACCCCGGCGTTGGCCGGTCCATCGACAGCCGCGATCGCCAACGCGATCGCAGCCACCGCGACCACCAGGATCGTCAGACGCTCGTCCCTCATCGCGGGTAAGAGGCCACCAGCTTTGCGCCATCGCCGGCACCGGGCACGCCGCAATCCTCCTGGAGGACGATCAGAGACTCAATCCCCCGGAGACGGGTCGGATCGAAGCGGATGAAGGGACTCGAACCCTCGACCTTCTGTATGGCAAGGACGGTGCGTGAGCGGACAGCAACCGCCACGAGCTGTCAAACCGCCTGGTTATGCCGTCGCGTCTCTTCCTAGGACGACTCGGAATGACAGCAACCGACAGACAAACCTAGCCACGAACCTAGCCAGCCGCGCCTTCTTGGCTCGGTCGCCCGACGGAGACCGCGGGCTACGCCCCCGCGACTCGCCTCGCTCGAAGCTCGTCCGCGATCCCCTGGATCTCCTGCGCAATCACGTCCAGCTCGAGTTGCAGGAGTTCGCGGCCTGCGGAGTCCCCTCAGTCCTTGCAGTTCAGCCCCACGACCGACTTGATCGGACGACTCTGGTTGAGCGAGGCGTACGCCTTGTTGCCCTCGCACGCGACGATCAGGGCGTAGGCCTTCGTCGCCGGTGTGACCTCTTCACTCCTTCCAGTGGAAATCGATGGGATGATGTTGAGAACGTCGGTGTAGAAAGTGCTCACGTAGTCCCACTGGTTGTCAGAGACGTAACGGGCCAGATTCGGCGCTTCTGATTGCCAATAGTCGGTCCGAGGGGGCAAGCCCCCAGTCAGCTTTCCCTGCCGCGCCACCTGAGTGAGACTGTTCGTGTCCAGTCTGATCTCGTTCGCGATGAGCCTGATTGCGGTCCGCTTGTCAGCGGCTCGTTGAGCTCGATCGCCGAGATATGTGATTCCAGCCGTGACGAGCGCGCCAATCAACACTCCGGCCAGACCGATGAGCGCCGGGAAACGGGGATCAAGCCCGCGCTTCGCCTGATGGGCACTTCCGGTTCGCTCG
>DASXAW010000041.1:0-3924 GCA_036406535.1 Gaiella sp. | reverse complement strand
GAGATCTCGAGCAGCGGCTCGTCGGCCTCGACCGTGTCGCCGACGTTCCTCAGCCACTTCGTGATCGTGCCCTCGGAGACCGACACTCCCATCTGGGGCATCACGACGTCGACTGCGGTTGCGCTGGCCAAAGTGCTTCTCCTAGTGGCGTGGTTGGAAGGCCCGGTCGCGGAGCACTAGTAGTCGATCAACTCCTTCAACGCGCGGGCGACGTCGTCGACCTGCGGGATGAACGCCTTCTCGAGCACGGGCGAGAACGGGACGGGTGTGTCCGGCGCGGTCAAGCGCCGCACGGGAGCGTCGAGATCCTCGAACGCCTCCTCGGCGATCGTCGCCGCGATCTCGCCGCCGAAGCCGCCGGTGCGCGTGTCCTCGTGCAGCACCAGCACCTTCGAGGTCTTGCGGACGGACTCGAGCACCGCCTCCTTGTCCCACGGCAGCACCGTGCGCAGGTCGACGATCTCGACCGAGCCGTCCACCTGCTGCGCGGCTTCGTCCGCCGTGTACACCATCGCGCCCCACGTCACGACCGTGACGTCCTCGCCCTCGCGGTGCAGGCGCGCCTTGCCGATCGGCGTCGTGTACCTCTCGTCCGGCACCTCGCCCTTGATGCGGCGGTAGAGGTGCTTGTGCTCGAAGAAGAGCACGGGGTTCGGGTCCTCGATCGACGAGATCAGGAGCCCTTTCGCGTCCTCGGGCGTCGCGGGGCAGACGCACTTGAGGCCCGGGATGTGCGCAAAGGACGACTCTGGGTTCTGAGAGTGGAACGGCCCGCCGGAGAAGCCGCCGCCCGAGGGGAGGCGGACGACGATCGGCACGGCTGTGCCCGCGCGCCAGCGCTGTTTCGCGGACACGGTCACCAGCTGGTCCCACGCACACGAGACGAAGTCCGCGAACTGCATCTCGGCCACCGGCCGCAGGCCCATGATCGCCGCGCCCGTGCACGAGCCGACGATTGCGGTCTCCGCCAGCGGCGCGTCGATCACGCGCCAGGGGCCGAACTCCTCCTGGAAGCCGAGCGAGACCTTGAACGCGCCGCCGTAGACGCCGACGTCCTCGCCGATCAGGAAGACGCGCTTGTCGCGGCGCATCTCGGTGCGCAAGCCGTCCGAGATCGCCTGGAGGTACGTCAGCTCGGGCACGGAGCCGCCATCACTTGTGGTGCGGGGTCTCGAGGTCTTCCGGGGTCGCGTACACGCCGTCGAGCAGTTCGGCCGGATCTGGCTGCGGCGACTCCTCGGCGCGGCGGAGCGCCTCGTTCAGCATGTGCTTGACCTGACCCGAGATCTCGTCCTCCTCCTCGTCCGTCATGTCCGCGTTCTCGCGTAGCCACGACCTGAACCGCTCGAGCGGGTCGGACTCGGCCCAGCGCTCGAACATCACCTTGGGCACGTAGAAGGCGTCGTCGTGGACGGCGTGGCCCTCCATGCGGAGCGTCAGGCACTCGAGCAGGGTCGGGCCGCCGCCGTCGCGCGCCTTCTCGATCGCGCGCTTTGCCTCGCGGTAGACGGCGAGGACGTCCGTGCCGTCGACCACCACGCCCTCGAACCCGTATCCCTGGGCCCGGTCTGCCACGTGCTCCGTCGCGTACTCGAGGTGGGTCGGCGTCGAGTAGGCCCACTGGTTGTTGTCGCAGACGTAGACGATCGGGAGCTTGCGCGTCCCGGCGAAGGTCATCGACTCGTGCGTGTCCCCGCGCGCCGAGGAGCCCTCGCCGAACCAGCCGACCGCGACGCGGCGCTCCTCGCGGATCCGGAACGCGAGCGCTGCGCCCGTGGCGACGGGCAGCATCGCCGGCAGGTGGCTGACCATGGCGATCAGGCCGAGGCGCGAGTCGGCCATGTGGACGTTGCCGTCCTTGCCGCGCGTCGGACCGTCCTGGCGTCCCATGTACTGGGCGAAGATCCGCCACGGCTCGACGCCGCGGACGACGTGAACTCCCATGTCGCGGTGGAGCGGCGCGCCGACGTCGTCCGGCCCCATCGCCGTGGCGACGCCCACGGCGGCCGCCTCGTTGCCGCGGCCGGTGTAGAAGGAGCCCGGGATCTTCCCCTGCTTGTAGAGGATGTGCCCGCGCTCCTCGATGCTGCGGGTCATCAGGAGGTTGCGGTAGACGCCGAGCAGATCCTCGCGGTCGAGACCCGCTTCCCTGACCTCGCTCAGCGAGCCGACGGGCTCTGCTTCCCGGGCAATCGCCATCGGCCGGGAACTGTAACGGTTGGTAGGGCTAGCACCCCGCAGCAAACGCCCGTTATCGCCATGGCGGAGCCGTCGCAGCCCGGCCTATCGTGAGCGGCATGCGAAAGCCGCTCGCAGAGGCCGTCTACCTCCTGCTGGGACTGCCGCTGAGCGCGGTCGCGTTCGGGGTGCTCGTCGCCGGGACAGTCGCCGGCGGCATCCTGGCGATCACGATCGTCGGTCTGCCGGTGCTGCTCGGCTTCTTCCTCGCGGCCCGCGGGATCGCAGAGGTCGAGCGCCGCCGCGCCGCCCTCCTCGTCGGCCCGGTCGACTCTCGCTACCGGCGCAGCCCTCGGCCGGGGCTCGTTCCCCGCTTCAAGACCGCTGCCACCGACGGGACGACCTGGCGCGACCTGTCGTGGCTCGTCTTGCTCACCCTGCTCGGGTTCGCCGGCGGGATCCTCGTCGTCGTCTTCTACGCCGTCCTCCTCTACTGCCTGTCGCTGCCGCTCTGGTGGTGGGCCGTCCCGCATTCGGCGCTCCCGGACGTCGGCCCGAGCTGGACCGTGGACACCTGGGGCCGTGTCGGGCTCGTCGTGGGCGCCTGCCTCGTCGCCGCTGTGCCCGTGTACTTCCTGGTCAAGGGCCTCGCGCAGGGCCAGGCGAGGCTCGCGCGCTGGGTGCTCTCGCCGTCCCGGAAGGCAGAGCTCGAGGAGCGGGTGGACGAGCTCGCCCGCACGCGGGCCGCCGCCGCCGACGCTCAGACCGGCGACCTGCGCCGGATCGAGCGCGACCTCCACGACGGCGCCCAGGCGCGGCTCGTCGCGCTCTCGATCGACCTCGGCCTCGCACGCGAGAAGCTCGACACCGAGCCCGAGGCGGCGCGGGCGCTCGTCGACGCGGCGCACGAGGACGCGAAGTCGGCGCTCGCGGAGCTGCGCGAGCTCGTCCGCGGCGTCCATCCGGCCGTGCTGACGGACCGAGGGCTGGACGGCGCGCTCGCTGCGCTCGCGGCGCGCAGTCCCGTTCCCGTGACACTCGAGGTCGAGCCCGGGCAGCGGCCTGCGCCCGCGGTCGAGGCGGCCGCGTACTTCGTGGTCGCCGAGGGTCTCGCGAACGTGGCCAAGCACAGCGGCGCAAGCCGCTCGAAGGTGCGGGTCTCGCGCCCGAACGGCAACCTCGTCGTCGAGGTGAGCGACGACGGCGCCGGCGGCGCGCACGAGGCCGCGGGCTCCGGGATCGCCGGGCTCGCAGACCGCGTGCGGGCGCTCGACGGCTCGCTCGCGCTCGCCAGCCCGCCCGGCGGTCCGACGACCCTGCGCGCGGAGCTGCCGTGCGCGTCGTGATCGCCGAGGATCTCGCCCTCCTGCGGGAGGGCATCACCCGCCTGCTCGAGGACAGGGGCTTCGAGGTCGCGGCCGCGGTGGCCGACGGTCCGGCGCTCGTGGAGGCGGTCGAGGCGGAGCGGCCCGACGTGGCGATCGTGGACGTGCGCCTGCCGCCGAGCTTCCGCGACGAGGGGCTGCGCGCGGCGCTCGAGGCTCGCGAGCGCGTCGCGGGCGTGCCGATTCTCGTGCTCTCCCAGTACGTCGAGCAGGCGTACGCGAGCGAGCTGCTCGCGTCCGGCGAGGGCGGGATCGGCTACCTGCTGAAGGATCGCGTCGCCGACATCGCCGACTTCGTCGACGCCGTGCGTCGCGTCGCAGGCGGCGGGACCGCGATGGACCCGGAGGTCGTCAAGCAGCT
>DASXAW010000040.1:0-14936 GCA_036406535.1 Gaiella sp. | reverse complement strand
TCGCGGTCGCGGGAGCTGAATGCGCGCCTGAGCGCGCTCGTGCCCGGCGGCTCACACACGTATGCGAAGGGGGACGACCAGTTTCCCGAGGACCTGGCGCCGATCATGGAGCGCGGCTCGGGCTGCCACGTCTGGGACGTCGACGGCAACGAGTACATCGAGTACGGCATGGGGCTGCGCGCGGTCACGCTCGGCCACGGGTACCCGGCGGTCGCCGACGCGATTGCGGCGCAGCTCACGCGCGGCACGAACTTCGTCCGTCCGTCGCGGCTGGAGCTCGAGGCGGCCGAGGAGTTCCTCCGGCACGTCACGCGCGCCGAGATGGTGAAGTTCACGAAGGACGGCTCGACGGCCAACACGGGCGCGGTCAAGCTCGCCAGGGCGTTCACCGGCCGCGAGCTCGTCGCGCTCTGCGTCGACCACCCCTTCTTCTCGTACGACGACTGGGCGATGGTCACGACGCCCGTGCGCGGCGGCATCCCGGACGGCGTCGAACAGCAGACGCTGACCTTCCACTACGACGACCTCGCCTCGGTCGAGGCACTGCTCGCGGAGCATCCCGGAGAGATCGCGTGCTTCGTGCTCGAGCCCGAGCGCACGACGCCGCCGAGCGAAGGGTTCCTGTCCCGCCTCCAGGAGCTGCTCCGCGCGGACGGCGCACTTCTCGTCTTCGACGAGAACGTCACCGGGTTCCGCTGGCACGACGGCGGCGCGCAGGAGGTCCACGGAATCACACCCGACCTCTCGACCTGGGGGAAGGGAATCGCGAACGGGTTCGCGCTGTCCGCGCTCGCGGGCCGGCGCGAGGTCATGCGCCTCGGTGGCCTCGACCACGACCGCGAGCGCGTCTTCCTGCTCTCCACGACGCACGGCGCCGAGCATGTGGGGCTCTCGGCGGGCATCGCGACGATGACGACGTACCGCGAGGAGCCCGTCGTCGAGACGCTCCACGCCCGTGGGGATCGCCTGCGCGAGGGCGTCACGGAGGTCGCACGGCGCCACGGCGTCGCAGACCGCTTCACGGTCGCCGGCCGCGGCTCGTGCCTCTTTTTCGGCACCGCGGACGCCGACGGGAAGCCGTCGCAGCCGTTCCGCACCTTGTTCCTCCAGGAGACGATCGCGCGCGGGCTCCTCGCACCGTCGTTCGTCGTGAGCTACTCGCACACGGACGCGGATGTCGACCGCACGTTGGAGATCGTCGACGAGGCGCTCGGGATCTATGCGGCAGCCCTCGAGGACGGCGTCGAGCGATTCCTCCGCGGGCGCCCGGTCCAGCCGGTCTACCGCCGGTTCAACTGACCCGGATCGACGCGTCCAGCGCGTCGAGCGAGTCGACGACGGCGTCGGCAGAGCCGAGGACGTCCGCCGCAGGCGGGTAGTGCCGGTTCGGATAGGCGATCACACGCATCCCGGCAGCGCGGGCCGCGCGGATGCCGCTCGCCGAGTCCTCGATCGCCGCACACTGCGCGGCCGGGACGTCGAGACGCTGCGCGGCCTCGACGTAGACGTCGGGCGCGGGCTTGCCCCGCGCGACCTCCTCGGAGGAAACCGTCGCCTCGAACAGGGCGGCGAGCTCGAGGCGGCGGAGCACCGCGTCGATCAGCTCGCGGTTCGAGGACGACGCCACCGCGAGTCGATAGCCGGCGGCGTCGAGCCGACGAACCGCCTCGATCGCGCCGGGGATGACGGGAAGCTCGAGCTCGTACCGGGCGAGCATGCGCCGCACGACCTCCTCGTTGATCGTCTCGGGCGGCTCGCGGAGGCCGACCGTCTCGTGGAGGTATCGCGACCACTCGAGCGAGCTCATCCCCATCATCGCCTCCTGCGCCTCCGGCGTGTACCGGCCGCCCCACTCGGTCGTCAGGTCCTCGCGCACCTCGTCCCACAGGTGCTCGGTGTCGACGAGCACGCCGTCCATGTCGAAGACGACGGCGACGATCCCCGGCGCGTCCGGCATCGCGCGATCGTAGAGGCTCGCGGGCACCGCACCGGCCGGCGACCGGCGGCTCGCACGGCTGCGACCTAGACTTTGCGCCGTGGAGACATCCGCCGCCTGATGCCCGGCCCCGGCGTCTCAGGTCTGACCTCCGCCACGCTGCAGACGGTCGCGCCGGTGTGCCGCGACTGCGTCTGGTGGCAGTCACGCGGCAACCGGACCGCATCGAAGCAGCGCTGGATCGAGCGCGCCGAAGAGGATTGGGGCGAGTGGGGATCGATCTACCTCGACGATCACGGCCGCCTGCTCGGCTCGCTCCAGTACGGGCCGTCCCATCTGTTCCCACGCGCGGCGGACCTGCCCGCCGGACCGGCCTCGGACGACGCGGCGCTGGTCACGTGCATGTACCTGATGCGCGCGGCGACCGGATGGGTGGAGAAGTCCCTCCTCCTGGCCGCGATCGGCGAGTCCCGCGACCGGGGCGTCGCGGCCCTCGAGGCGTTCGCGTATCGGTACACCGAGCACGAGACGGAGGAGGAGCGCTTCCTCGTCCATCGCACGGTCTTCCCGCGGGACTTCCTGGACGAGTTCGGTTTCGTGACACTCCGCGCGCACGGGAAGGTCGAGCTCTGCCGCCTCGAGCTCGCCGGCCTTCAGCCGGTCGAGGAGGGACGCCGCGCCAAGGTCCTTCGTGTCGTCCAGGACGCGTTCACGCCGAGCCCGGTCCCGATCCCGCGGCCCTAGGTCGCTAGCCGACGGCGCGGAAGGCCGCGAGTCGCGCTCGCTCGATGCGCGCCGCCGTGGACGCGTCGTGAGACCAGTGCGGCCACGAGTACTTCGTGCCGCTCTTCAGCTCGCACCCGAGCCGGCAGGCGAGGTGCACGCCGCGGGCGTCCGCGCTGAAGAGGCCCGTGTCGCCGAGGATCGCCCGGACGCGTGCAGCGCCGCGTGCGCGGCGGACCGCCTCGAGCAGCGCCCAGTCCTCCATCCCGTCCCGGATCTGCTCGAGCCGTGCGCTCGGGATCGGGCCGTTCGGCGACGGGTAGGCGAGCACGAACTCGCCGTGCCGCGAAACGCGGTCGAGCGGGTTCGCGCGGTCGTAGCTCGTCACGCCCTGACCGTAGAGGAGGCCCTGCACGCCCTCGAGCGCATTCCAGAGGAGAAGCATGCGCGGGTCGGACAGCGGCTCGTCGGCGCGGAACCCCGGCGTGCCGGCGACGCCGTCGTAGGTATACGACCAGATCGAGGCGCGCTTGCGGATTCGCTCGATCGAGGAGAACAGCTCTCGCGCTCGGTTGCCCGACCGCTGGTGCGCGGGCGGCGTGAACTGGCCGTAGTAGCGGCGTGAGAGAACCACCCACACGTCGAGGTCATCGCCGTTCCGACCGTCGTAGAGGAAGCGATTCGCGCCGGTGGGGGAAGGAGTGCCGGTCATCATCGAGCGCGCGCCGGGCCAGCACTGGTGCAGCGTCTTCGACTGCCGCGCGACGAGGCGCTGTCCGCTGAGGTTCGGCTCGTCCTGCGCGTAGAGAAGCGGCACGGAGTGCGTCAGCCAGCCGTTCTCCGCCCAGAAGCCACGCACCGACCGGAGGTAGTCGCACCATCCCTCGGGCTCGGACGGGGAGAGGCCCGCAATCCAGTGTCCGCTGCTCGTTCGGTTGCTCGAGATCGGGATCCGCATCGCGCCGAACGTCCCCGCGCTGACGGCGTCACGCATGTTCGTCGCCGAGTCGAGCCACCACTTCGGGCTGCTCGCGTACCCGGACGCCGACCGGGGCTCCCCGAAGCCCCACGAGGACGGCGAGATTCCGTACTCCGCGAGGAACCGGAAGAGCGCCGTGTTGGCGGCGCGGCGCTGCGACGTCGAGGTGAGGCCGTAGACCCGCGCGACCGTGTTGAGGTACGTCGTCGGGCTGACGTGGAACGCCGTCAGCAGGCTTCCTGCACCGGCGAGGGGCTGCGTGAACGGGAAGACCCGAACCTCCACCGGGACGGTCACGGTGCTGCCTGCGACCGTCACCGCGACCGAGCCGCGGTACGTTCCGGGCGCGGCTTCGCGGGGCACGACGACACGCACGTACAGCGGCTGGGTGGGTCTCTCGGCGGCTCGTGCCTCACCCGACCACGGCACCAGCGCATCGGGGACGATGCTGTCGCCGACGTGGACGAAGTGCGCCCACGCCAGCTCGATCCTGAGCGGGCCGAGACCTCCGGCATCGACCGTGGCCTGGATCGGCCCAGCACCCTTTGCGACGATCCAGGCCCCCTCGCGCTCGCCCCGTCCGGTTGCGAGCTGGATCGCCCGGGCGCCTCCGTCGGGCAGGGCGTTCCCGCTCACCGTGCGGGAAGACGGGTAGGCGAGGACCTCGCCACCCGCGGCGCTCGGCGCCGGCGTCGCAGCCGCAGCAGTGACGGCGAGAACGGTCGCGAGCAGGAGGAAGCTGAGCGCCAAACGCCGCACTGACCGATGGGTCGGCGTCACGCGGCGGAGCTTAGACCCCTCGAAAGAGGGTGTATCGGCTACGCCGCGTCGATGGCCTGCGCCGCGGCTTGCTCCTCGCGCGCGTCCCGGACGGCGCGCAGGAGCTTGACCTTCGCGATCGCCGTCGGCATGTCGATGGGGACGAGGTGCGACGCCAGGCGCTCGGCCTGCGTACGGTCGAGCACGACGTCCCGCCGGTTCGCGCGGAGCGATTCGCGGATCGTCATCCGGACGTCCGCGCGGCCCTCGAAGAGCGGCGTGATCTCGATCGCCTCGCGCACCGCGACGAGCTCGGCCCGCGTCCACCTGACCTGCAACGTCCCGGACACGGATCGCACTCTACCCCGATGGGGTGACGGCGCAATCGTTCGAGGGACAGCCGAAGCCCGAAAAGGGGTCTGCGGCGAGCGAGCCGGCTCTGCGTAGACTCGGACGCTCGATGGCCGAGCAGCGCGAACGGTTTCGGGTCGCGTGGGTCGACACCGACACGGGCGGCAGGATCCACTTCACCGCTGCGTTTCGCTGGGCCGAGGTGACGGAGACGTCCCTGTACCGGAGGCTGGGGCTCCTGCGCGGCGAGCTCGCGGACTACCCGCGGCGTCACGTCGAGGCCGACTACCACCAGGTGCTCGTCTTCGAGGACGAGGTGGAAGTGAGACTCTGGGTCGACCGGCTCGGCACGACCTCGATCACGTATCGGTGGGAGGTCGCGAAGGACGGCGAGCGGGCGATCGACGGGACGCACACGGTCGTCCGCGTCGGCGCCGACGGCCGCCCGCTGGCGCTGGACGAGGACGTGCGCGCGCTGCTCGAGGGCTGACGCGAGCGGCGGGGGTGGGATTCGAACCCACGGAGCCTTGCGGCTCAACGGCTTTCAAGGCCGCCCCGTTCGACCGCTCCGGAACCCCGCCGGGCGGCTCAGTCTACGTTCGCGCCTACGCGGCGGCCGAGGCAGCGATCGGCGCCGGTGCCTGCACCGGAACCACGGGCGGCTGCGGCGTGGTCGCGTGAGCGCCGGAGAACACCGGCCGACGCGGGCGCAGGTTCGCGGCGGAGCGCTTGCGCGGGCCGCGGACGGCCAGGAGGAGCTTCGCCCGCGCCATCGCGGTCGGGCCGTCGATGGGGACGAGGCGGGAACCGAGACGCTCGGCGAGCGAGGACTCGAACGTGATGTCGCCACCGCGCGACGAGCGGAACGCGTCACGCAGGATCTCGCGCACCTCGAGCCGCCCCTCGAAGTTGGGCGTCACCTCGATGGCCTCGCGGATCGCCGTGAGCTCCGCGCGGGTCCACCGCACACGTACTACCCCCTCATGCCGCATGTCCTGAACGTACCCAGGAGGGCATGGGCGGACACCACCCGGGAGGGGTAATTCAGTCCCTGAGCCGAGGGGGCGCTCCGTACTCCTGGAGAGGCTCCGGCACCGACCCCTGGAACGTCTCCAGGATCGCGAGCACGACCCGGTCGGTCACCACCGTCCCGTTCAGCGTGTGGGGTGGTGCGAGCCCATCGGCAGACCGCCAGCGGATCCCGAGCCGACGTGCCTGGAAGTCCGTCGTGTTCGAGCACGAGGTGACCTCCCGATACCGGTCCTGCGACGGGAACCATGCTTCGAGGTCGACCTTCCGTACCGCCGACGCGCCGAGATCGCCGGCCGCGACGTCCACGGCGCGGTACGGAACCCCGAGTGTCTGGAGGAGGTCCTCCTCGAGCTCGATCATCCGGTCGTGTTCCGCGCGCGACTCGTCGGGCCGCGTGAAGACGAACATCTCGACCTTGTTGAACTGGTGCACCCGGAACATGCCGCGCGTGTCCTTGCCCGCGGCTCCGGCCTCCCGTCGGAAGCAGGTCGAGAAGCCCGCGTAGCGGATCGGCAAGTCGTCGTTCTCCAGGATCTCGCCCATGTGCATGCCCGCGAGCGCGACCTCCGACGTGCCCGTCAGGTAGAGCCCGTCCTCCTCGAGGCCGTAGATGTTCGAGCGCTCCGTCGGGAAGAAGCCCGTGCCGACCATCGCCTCCTCGCGCACCAGGACCGGCGGCAGGACGGGCGTGAAGCCGGCGCGGGTGACGTGGTCGATCGCGAACCGGTACAGCGCGAGCGCCAGGAGTGCGGTGTCGCCGACGAGGTACCCGAAGCGCGAGCCCGAGAGCCGCGCGGCACGCTCGAGCTCGAAGCGCCCGATCTCCGCGGCCTCCTTCGCCTCACCCTGCGGCGGCTCGCCGACGCGCCGCAGCTCCACGGCGTCGTCCTCGCTGTCGCCGTCCGGGATGGAGGCGTCGGGTGGGTTGGGGACCTCGAGCAGCGCGGCGTCGCGCTCCGCCTCGGCCGTGGCGAGCGCATCCTCCGCCTCCTTGAGCTCGCCCTTCAGCCGCTGGAGCTCCTCGAGCTGCTCGGGCGTCGGCTTGCCCTTGGCCTTCGTCTGCGACCGGAGCTCGTCGACCCGGGGGACGAGCTCGCGCCAGCGGGCATCGGCCTCGAGGAGGCGGTCGAACGCATCCGCGGCGCCCTTGCGGGCGAGCGCGTCGCGCATCGCCTCCGGGTCGGCGCGGGCTGCCTTGAGGTCGATCACGAGGGAGAGTCTAGGTCCAAGACGGCGTCGATGACGGCGGCCACGCCCTCGCCCTCGGGGCCTGCGCACGTCGTGTCGGCGATCGCCAGCAGACGCGGGTGGCCGGTCTCGACGGCGACACCGAAGCCCGCGACGTCGAGCAGCTCGACGTCGTTCTCGCCGTCGCCGAACGCCACGACGTGGTCGAGCTCGAGGCCGAGCAGCTTGGCGACGAACGCGATTCCCGAGCCCTTCGTCACGGCGGGGTTGCCGAGCTCGAGCATGTACGGCAGCGAGGTCGTGATGAACATCCTCCCGTCGAACTGCGCCTCGAGCACCGGCCGGAGCTCTGCGAGGACGGGAGGATCGGCGACCTGGACGAGTTTGGTCGGCGGCCGCTTGAGCCACTCGAGCAGGTCGCCGACCTCGGTCACGGGAAGGTGCTGGAACTGGGAGTAGGCCCGTGAGTACTCGGTCTCGTGGGCGACGTAGAGCTGGTCGTCCACGTACACGTTCGGAGAGAAGCCGCGCTCCGTGAGGGTCGCAATCGCCTCACGCGCGGTGTCGAGCTCGATCGGCTCGTGGAGGAGGAACTCGCGCGTCATCGGGTCGACGACGGCCGCGCCCTGGTAGCAGACCACGGGCTCGCGGATGCCGGCGTCGGCGAGGTACGGCTCCACCGAGCGGAACATCCGGCCCGTCGCGACGAGCACTCTGACCCCAGCGGCCTGCGCGCGCGAGATCGCAGCGCGCGTCCGCGGGCGCAGCGCAGCGTCGCGGCCGATCAGCGTGCCGTCGAGGTCGCAGGCGAACGCCCGGATCGGCCGCGGAAGCGTCTCCGGGAGGCTCAGCCGCCCGCCGACGAGGAGACGAACTCCGCGACGTCCGCGATCTGCTGCGGCTGGAGCTGATCCTTGAAGGACGGCATGCCGCCCTGGCCGAGCGTGACCCGTTGCACCACGAGGTCGAACGACGGCTTCGCCTGGTCGAGGTTCGGGCCGACCGTGCCGGTCGAGCCGGCGGCGGAGAGCGTGTGGCACGCCGTGCACCCCGCGCTCTCGAAGACGGCCTTCCCCGCCGTCGCGTCGCCCTTCAGCTTCAGCGCGGGCAGGTCGGCTTCGTTCCCGCCGGTCGTCTCCGTCGGCAGCGTGCCCTCGACCGTATTGGGCGTCGCTCCCACCTCGCCCTCGCTGCACCCTGCCGCGACCACGCCGAGCACGAGCGCGACGACCGCGAGCGCGAGGACGATGGCCGGGCGTCGCATCGCGCGCAGTCTATCCCGCCACACCGGAGACTCGTGCGGGGTCCGACGCTCGTACCGCCAGAGGACGAACGCGCCGACGGCGCCCATTCCGAGCACGTCGCCGGGGGTGTCGTTGACCAGGAGCGAGACGAGGACGCCGACGAGGAGCGCGTCCGTGAGCGGGCCGCGGGGCCGCCTCGTGGCGACGAAGACCAGTACGGCGAGCGAGGCCAGCGCCGCGAATGCAGGGCCGAAGGACTCGAAGGTGCGGCGCGCGGAGATCTCGAGGCGGTCGCCGAGGTCCCCGAGAAGCGCGCCGGGCCCCTCGCCGACGGCATGCGTGACGTGACTCGACCCTCCGAGCGCGGCGTCCACTCCGACGAGGACGAGACCGAGCGCCACGGCCGCCGCGCCGACCGCGAGGAGCCGCGCCGCCCCGAGTCGGGCGCGTGTCGTGCGGAGGAGCAGCGTCCCATAGGCGGCGAGCAGCACGATGAGCCCCCCGCCGTCTGCCCCGAACCGGCTCCCGGCGACCGTGACGAGCGCCAGCACGGCCACGGCGGGCCCGGCGCGCCCGACGCGCGCGGCTCCGATGAGCGCGGGGACGAGCAGCATCGTCTCGAGGAGGTTCGAGACGCCGTAGAACCGCCCGGCCTGCGAGGGGCCGAACGGCGAGAGCGCGACGGCTTCGGGATCGAGTCCGAGAACGATGAGATAGACAGCGAGAACGGCGGCGCACGCGACGCCGAGCGGGAGCACGAGCGCCGCCGCGGCGGCGAGCGCCACGAGCCACCAGCCGGCCAGCCACAGGTTCGCGGCGAGGGCGACGAGGAGCACCCGAGGGGCGAAGCCGGGCGCGAAGAGCGCCACGATGTAGGCAATGCCTCCGACGAGCACCGTGAGCGGAAGCCGGATCCGGTCGTTGCGCTCGATCCGGTCCTCCAACCGCTCGAGCGTCGCGACGGGATCGTCCACCGCGGCGACCTCGAGGTCGCCGTTGGCGACGTCGGCGAGCGAGACGAGGCCGTCGATCCGGGTGGAGTCGGACGTGAGGACGCCGCGGGGGCCGGGCGTCACCGCGATCGGATAGCGGTCGTTCTCGCTCTTTCCGGCCGGCGGCAGCACGACGAGGGTGTCGGGGGGCGGCCCCTGACCGAGCGTGATCAACGGCGTGCCCGCAGAGGGTCCCCCGATCAGGGAGCTCGCGACCTTGCCGGTGAGCAGTGTCCGGAGCGCAGCCTCACGCGTGACCGTGGGGCCGGCCCCGGGAACCGCGAGGCCGATCGCACCGCTCGCCGCATGGCGCTCCGGCGCGAACGGCGCGACGACGCGCACGGCGGCCGCCGCCGGCGCGGTCACGGCGAGCGCGACGAGGATCGCTGCGAAGCCGCGCGTCACGCGGGGAGTCTCGCGGAGTCGGCGCCGTCCGCGTAGCCTGTGGCGGTGATCCTCGAACGGTCGATGGACGACGACTGGCTCTCGAACGCCTTCGTGCTCGGCGACGAGCCGGGGGGAGTGGCGGTCTTCGTCGATTCGGGCGCCCCGCTCGACCCGCTGCTCGCGGCGGTCGAGCGCGAGCGGCTGACGCCGACGCACGTGCTCCGCACGCACGGTCACACCGACCACGTCGCGCACGAGGAGGAGCTGACGTCGCGTTTCGGGATCCCGGTGGTGACCGGCGCGGTCGAGACCGGCGGTCTTCGTGTCGAGGCCATCCCGACGCCGGGTCACTCCGACGACGGCGTCGCGTTCGTCGTGGACGGGATCTGCTTCTCGGGCGACACGCTCTTCCGCGACGCGGTCGGCGGCGGCACGGCCGACGTCGTCCGCGACTCCGTGATGGAGCGTCTCATGACCCTGCCGCACGAGACGCGGGTGCTTCCGGGTCACACGGTCGAGACGACGATCGGGCGAGAGTGGGAGCGCAACCCGTTCGTGCTCTACTGGCGCGGGCTCGAGCCGGAGGTCGGCGGCCGTTGCCGGGTCGGTGGGGTCGACGCGGTCGTGCTCGTGGAGTCGCCCGACTACGACGGCAAGGGCAAGCTCCTCGTGCGGCTCGAAGGTGGCGAAGAGCGGATCATCGGCGCGTCGCGCGTCGAGCTGCTGTAGTCGTCGCGTCCTGGCCGGGCGCTACGGTCCACCGCCCGTGCGTCTCGTCGTCGCCCGCTGCGAGGTCACGTACACCGGCCGCCTGACCGCGTACCTGCCGGAGGCGATCCGCCTGCTCGTCTTCAAGGCCGACGGATCCGTGCTCGTCCACGCGGACAGCGGTGGGTACAAGCCGCTCAACTGGATGACGCCGCCGACCGTGATCGAGAACGGCGACGACGTCATCGTGGTGCGCAAGCGGGCGGGCCGCTCGGAAGACCGTCTCGAGATCCGCGTACTGGACCTCCTCGCGGAGTTCGAGCACGAGCTCGGCGTGGACGCCGGGCTCGAGAAGGACGGGGTCGAGCGGCATCTCCAGGAGGCGCTGGCCGACCTTCCCGAAGCCGTCGAGGACGGCCTGCGCCTCGTCCGCCGGGAATGGCCGACGGACATCGGGCCGGTCGACCTCATGTGCCGCGACCCGGACGGCGCATGGGTCGCGGTCGAGATCAAGCGGGTCGGGACGATCGAGGCGGTCGAGCAGCTGTCGCGCTACCTCGAGGTGCTCCAGCGCGATCCTGCGCTCGCGACGTGTCGCGGGATCCTCGCGGCCGAATCGGTGAAGCCGCAGGCGCGGACGCTCTGCGTGACCCGGGGGCTCGGCTGTGTCGAGGTCGACCTCGCCGCGCTGCGCGGGGCGCGCGAGCCGGAGCTGACCCTCTTCGAATCGTGAGTCAGGGCCGGACCGCGGCCTTCAGGTAGTCGCGGGGCGGGTCGTCGAACAGCCCGCCGACGCCCTCCAGCCCGACCTCGTGGGTGACGAGCCGCTCGAACGGGTACGCGCCGCTCGCAAGGAAGGCGAGCGCGGCGCGGAAGTGGTGGGGCGTGTGGTGGAACGAGCCGACGAGGCGCACCTCCTCGTAGTGGATGCGGTACGGGTCGACCGCGACTCGCGCGTCGCGAGGCAGACCGCCGAAGGCGAGCACGGTTCCGCCGGGCCGCACGAGCGAGAGCGCACGCTCCCACGCGTCGACCGTGCCCGCGGCCTCGATCACGACGTCGGCTCCGTCGGCGTCCGCGAGGACCGCGCCGAACGACGGGGCGAGCGCACGGCGCTCCTCGCGAGAGCCGACCGCCACTGGTCGCGCGCCGGCGTCCGCGACGCACGCGCAGAGCATCAGGCCGATCGGGCCGAGTCCGACGATCGCGACCGTCTGCCCGTGCTCCACGCCTGCGACGTCGATCCCGTGCAGGCAACAGGCGAGCGGCTCGCTCAACGCCGCGACGTCGGGCGACACGCCCGGCGGAACGGGGAGGAGGTTCCGCGACGCGATCCGCCCGGGGACGAGAAGAAGCTCGGCATAGGCGCCGTTCAGGAGCGGCAGGAGGTTCTCGCACAGCGTCTCCTGCCCTCGGCGGCAGGCGCTGCAGGCGCCGCACGGCGCGGAGTTCGCCGTGACGACGCGTCGGCCGGTGGCCACGTCGATCCCGCAGACCTCGTGCCCGAACGGGCTCGGCAGCTCGCCGAGCAGAACGGGATGCCCGCGCCGGTATGCCTTGAGATCGGTGCCGTCGGTCAGCGCGACCTCGACCTGGAGGAGGACATCGCCGTCGCCGGGCGCCGGGTCGGGCACGTCCTCGAGCCGGAGGTCGCCCGGGCCGTGCAGGACGAGCGCCCTCACGGCGTGAAGACGATCTTCGTCGCCTCGCGCCGCCGGTACAGCTCGAGCCCCTGGGTGAACCGCTCGAGCGGCAGGACGAGGGGGTCGGGCACGTCGAGGTCGTGGAGGAGCGCAACCGCCTCGGGCATGTAGGCCGGCGCCGCCGACCGCGCCCCGACGACTGTCAGCTCGCGGCGGTAGACGTCGCCGAGCGGGACGCTGCCGGCGTCGGCGAAGGCGAGCACCGTGCCGCCGGGCAGGACGGCGTCGAGCGCCGTCTCGGCCCCGCCGGGCCCGCAGAGCACGGCCGCGTCGACCGGCCCGTCGGGCGTGCGGCCTGCGCGCCGCGCGTCCGAGTCCACCGCGAACACGTCGTCGCCGCGTCGCGCGAGCACGGCGCCGAACAGCTGCCCGACGAACCCATTGCCGACGATCAGGACGCGGCCGCGCGGGAGCCGTGCCGCGCCGCGCAGGACACAGGCGAGCGGCTCCACGAACGTCCCACGCCAGTCGGGCCAGTCCGACGGAAGGTCGACCCAGCTGTCGGCCCGAATCCGCTCCGCGAGGCCCCCGGGGCGGATCGTCGGCTCGGTGAAGCGCTCGCACGTCGACTCGTGGCCGGCGAGACACCGCTCGCATTCGCCGCACGACGCATGGTGGACGAGCGCCACGCGGCGTCCGTCGCCGAGTTCCGCGACGACCTCGTGGCCGAGCACCGTGTCCGCACGCTGCGGAGCGAGCTTCTCGACGTCCGAGCCGCAGAGTCCGCACGCGACCATCCGCACGAGCGTTCCTGGCCCGTCGGGCTCGGGCACGTCGGCGACCGCTGCGTCTCCCTCGGCTCCGACGACCACGGCGCGCACGGCCGTAGCCTAGGGCGCACGGGGCCGTCGCCCCGCACCGGCGCTACACTTCCTCCTCCGCGGGGCTATAGCTCAGTTGGGAGAGCGCCTGGATCGCACCCAGGAGGTCGGCGGTTCGAGTCCGCCTAGCTCCATCGTCAAAGGGCCTGCTACGCGGGCCTTTTGCTTTCCGAGAGGGCAACGAGCCCGGCGCCTGGCAACAGAATGGCAACGGCCGTTCCTGCGCGTCGCGAAGGTCGCCTAGCGGTGTCTGACGGTTTCGGGATGTAGTGATGCCGCGGCAGTGACAAAGGGAGCGCCCGAGCCCGGAGTGCTTCCATCCGGCGGGCGCTAGCTGCCGGCCCGCCCCGCTCCGAGGGCGGTGAAAGTGGGACGTGTGAGCATGACGCCCACGATCGAGGGGTAGCCGACCGTCACCGAACGAGCAGCCAGCACAGTAGGAGAGAGCACATCAGCGCGGCGAGAAGCAGCAGTGTTCCGAGCACCGGGGCTACCCGCTCTGGACGAGGGTTTCGCAGTCGGCTTGGCTTGGCACGCCCACGTAGTTGCGCCAGCGGCCGTCCTTGCAGTCCTCGAGGGTGAGGGGGACGCTCGCGACAGACCGGGCGGCCGGTGGTGTGAACCGCTGCGGCTGGTTGCCGAGATCGCGCGGGTCTTGGAAGAGGCCGTTGATCAGGTTCCCGAGGACCAACACGGCGACGACGCATCCAATCCCGATCGCGCCAAGGATGACGGCGTATTCGGCCGTCGCTTGTCCTGCCGCAGTGCCGCCCCTCCCCAGACGCCGCACAGCTCGACACTAGACCTCTGGCGTTCTCCCTGCAAATGCGTGAAAGCGGCCGCCACACCTCGACTCGCTTTCTGGGTCTATCCGGAGGGCGCGCGGCGTACCCAACCGACCAGCTCCGGAGGACACCATTGATGGAAAAACGCGCCTCTCCCTTCGATCCGGTCCGGCAGCTCCTCCTCGACGTCGGGTGTCTCTAGTTGCTCCCGAGCGAAGATCACGTCCGGAGCGTCAGGATCGACCGTCTTCCCGCAATACGGACACAGCGAATGGGTCTGTGGATCGTCTTCCGCACCCATCGCGAACCGCTGTCCTTTCTGACGGCATTGACCCGTTCGGGCGGTGACGACCCCGGGGGTGGGGGGAAGGGGTCGCCACCGCAAACGCGCTCTCTAGGCGATGAGCCGCTGGGGAAACGGGGGCGCGGTCTGACGCCTCGATTCGCACGTACACGGACTCCCAGGAGGGGGACAGTCCGTGTCGGTCGAACCTACAACAGTCGACTGTCAAGAGTGAAGCGGAGTGCGATAGGGACGACCTTGCGCGCCTCGGACGCGTCGGCTCCGCCCTCGTTCACGAGACCCGTCCCACACCCGGCGCAGAACCGCACGGACGGGTCGCTCTTGCAGCTGCGGCCGGGCAGCTCATTCCGGCGAGCCCTACGTATATCGTCGCGAAGGTGGCAGGCCGAATCGAGCTCCTCCTGGCCGCGATCGTGGGCAGCGTCGTCCTCGCGGTCGCGCCGTCCTCGCAGGCGGCTCCGTCGAGCGAGATCTTCGGTATCACCGGACTCGGGAGCGGCGCGAACGAAACGTGGGTGATCGCTCCGGGCGGCGCGAGGTCGATCGTCGTGTTCCTGCACGAGCGCGGGGATCCGATCCCTCAGCGTTACCTCGGCTGGCTCGACAACCTCGCTGCGGAGGAGTCGGCGGTCGTGTTCCCACGCTACGAGACCAGAACGAGCCGCACGCCGCAGCAAATGCTGCGCGCTCTTCGCACCGCGGTCACACGGGCCGAGCGCCACCTCGCCGGCCTGCCCGTGAGCGGATTCGGAGGTGGCCCGATCAAAGGCGTGCCGGTGATCGTCGTCGGCTACGGGCTTGGCGGCACGCTCGCGTTCTACGTCGCCGCCAACAGCGCGCGGTGGGGCCTGCCGGCGCCGAGCGCGGTCGTCAGCATCTTCCCGCGCCCCGGCCGATTCCCCGGGATCGCGCTGCCGCCGCTCGCACGCACCACGCGCGTCCTCGTCCAGGTCGGCGACGCCGACACGACTCTCGCGAAGAACGCCGCGAACGACCTCTGGCGCGGCATCGAGCGCCACCCCAA
>DASXAW010000039.1:0-53593 GCA_036406535.1 Gaiella sp. | reverse complement strand
TGCGGTCCGCCACGAACGTCCGGAAGAGCAGTGACGCCGATCCGCCGCGGACGACCGTGAAGTCGTCCGCGCGCACGCCGTTGAGGCCGGCGAGCGCGACGAGTGGGACGACCGCTGCGACGGCGAAGGCGCCGACTGCCTCGACCCGCGGCCGCCGCCCGCGTGCCGCAAGCAGCGGTGCGAGCCCGAGGAGCAGGAGGACCTGGCCGACCGGACGAGTGAGAACGAGTGCGACGACGCCGAGCCCGAGCGCAGCAGCGCGCGCCATCGTCGCCTCCTCGACGGCGCGCATCAGCAGGAGGGCGACGAGGGCGAAGGCGGCCGCGAACAGCGCATCGCTCGCGAGCTCGTGGAAGAGCAGGACGTAGCCCGGGTACACGAGGAGCGCGCCGGCAGTCGTCAGCGCCGCGACGGGGCCGAAGCGGCGGGCGACGGAGAACCACGCGACGATCGAGAGCGCGTAGAGAACGGCGATGCCGACCTCGCTGGCGAGCGGCCCGAGGTCGAGGAGCACTCCCGCAACGAGCGGCGTCCCCGGCGTGCGCGAGAGGATCGCCTGCGGGTACGTCACGTGCGCGTCGAAGAGCTGCGCGTAGTCGAGGAGGTAGCGCGGGAGGTCACGGCCGGCCTGGAGCGGCAGGGCGACCGAGACGAGCGCGTAGAAGGCGAGCGCGACGACGAACAGGACGGGCTCGGCGAGGCTGCCCTCCGCAAGGCGCACGAGCGCGCGACCGGCGCGAACGACCGAGCCACCGCGGGTCGCCACCGCGCCAGCCTACCCCCGGTCGGGGACGGCTCCCCGGCGGACGTGCGTGCTACGGTCGAGCGCCGAACGCGATGTCCCGCGCTGTGCCCGAGATCTCCGTCGTCATCCCCTGCCTGAACGAGGAAGAGGCGGTGGGAAAGGTGGTCGACCAGGCGCTCGAGGGCATTCGGCGCTCGGGCCGGAGCGGCGAGGTGATCGTCGTCGACAACGCCTCGACCGACCGCTCTGCGGACGTCGCCGCCGAGCACGGTGCGATCGTCGTGCGGGAGGACCGACCGGGCTACGGCAGCGCCTATCTCGCGGGTCTCGCTCACGCGAGCGGCGAGTACATCGTGATGGGCGACGCCGACGAGACGTATCCGCTGCAGGAGCTCGCGCCGTTCGTCGACCGGCTGGCGGCCGGTGACGACCTCGTGATGGGCTCACGCTTCGAGGGGACGATCCACGGCGAGGCGATGCCGTGGCTGAACCGCCACGTCGGCAACCCCATCCTCACCGGGCTCCTGAACGTCCTCTTCGGCGTGAAGATCTCGGACGCCCACTGCGGGATGCGGGCGGTGCGGAGCGACGCGCTGCCTGTCCTCGACCTCCACTCCACCGGGATGGAGTTCGCCTCCGAGATGGTCTTCAAGGCGTTCCGGCGCAAGCTCCGGATCAGCGAGATCCCGATCGACTACTACCCGCGGGTGGGCGAGTCGAAGCTGAACCGCTTCGGCGACGCGTGGCGCCATGTGAAGTTCATGCTGCTCTACAGCCCGAGCTGGCTGTACTTCGTCCCGGGACTGCTGCTGTTGTTCCTCGGCGCGATCGGCGCGATCGCGCTCGCCGCCGGCCCGGTGACGGTGCTCGGCCGGACGTGGCAGATCCACACGCTCTTCGCGTGCATCTTCGCCGTGCTCCTCGGCACGCAAATCGTGCAGCTCGGCGTCTTCGCCCGGGCGTTCGCCGCGTCGCACCTCGGCGAGCGCGACCCGTGGGTCGAGCGGGCGCGCGACCGCTTCAGCGTCGAGCACGGCCTCGTCGGCGGCGGGATCCTCCTCGGCATCGGGCTCGTGACGATCTTCGTCATCTTCGTCAACTGGGCGATCGACGGCTTCGGCGCGCTGTCGCACGAGTACGCGACCGCGATCGGCTTCACGCTCCTCGCGCTCGGGACACAGGTGATCCTCGGCTCCTTCTTCCTCGCCCTGCTGACGATGCGCACGACGGAGCCGTCTCGCGCGAGGCTGGTCGAGCGCGTCCCGGTCGCGTGACGGACCGCGCGACGGGCGACACGCCGACGTCGTGATCTCGGTCGTGATCCCCGTCAGGAACGGCGGCGAGGACCTCGGGCGCTGCCTCGCGGGCATCGCCGCGCAGCGGATCGACGAGGAGGTCGAGGTCGTCGTCGTCGACTCCGGCTCGACGGACGGCAGCGTCGAGGCCGCCCGTGCCGCGGGCGCGGTCGTCACGGAGATCGACCCCGCCGAGTTCGGCCACGGTCGCACCCGCAACCTCGGCGTCGCGATCGCGCAGGGCGAGCTCGTCGTCTTCACGTCGCAGGACGCCGTCGCGGACGACGAGACATGGCTGGCGCACCTCGCCGCCGCGGCGCGGAGCGGCCCCGACGTGGCCGGCGCCTACGGCCGGCAGCTCCCTCACGCCGACGCCCGTCCGCCCGAGCGGTTCTTCCTCGACTTCCTCTACGGGCCGGAGGCGCGCGTCCAGCGCGTGCGCGAGGACGAGGAGCTCACCTTCGAGTCGACGCTCTTCTCCAACGTGAACGCCGCCGTCCCGCGGTGGGCGCTCGAGCGCTTCCCCTTCAGGGACGACCTGACGATGAGCGAGGACCAGGAGTGGTCGCGCCGCGCGCTCCGTGCCGGGTTCGCTCTCGCATACGAGCCGCGGGCGGCGGTCCGGCACTCGCATGCGTACACGATCCGCTCCGCGTTCCGGCGGTTCTTCGACTCGGGCGTGTCGGCCGAGCACGCCTACGTCGAGGGGGACGCCTCGCGCGCTGCGCTCCGCCGGGCGGGGGCCCGCTACGCCCGCGAGGAGCTCGCCTGGCTCTGGCGGACGGGTCGGCGGCGCTGGATCCCCTACACGGCGGTCTACGAGCTCGGCAAGTTCGCCGGGCTCCAGCTCGGCCTCCGCCACCACAGGCTTCCCCGCTCCCTCACGCGGCGGTTCTCGGCCTACGACACCGGGTGAGCCGAGAGCACGTCCTCGCGGACGTCGCACCCCCACCCCGGCCCCGACGGCACGACGAGCGCGCCGTCGCGGATCTCCGGGACGGCCGTCGTCAGCTCCTCGCGCCACGGCACGTCGTCGACGTCGACCTCGAGCAGCCGGACGTTGGGGATTGCGGCGCACCACTGCGCCGCGATGAAGGTCGCGAGGTGGCTGTAGTAGTTGTGGGGCGCGCAGGCGACCTCGTGCGTCTCCGCGAGCGCGGCGATCTTCAGCGACTGCGCGAAGCCGTTCCAGATCACGTCCACCGAGGCGACGTCCAACGCGCCGGCCTCGAGGTACGGCCGGAAGCCACGGAGGGTGTAGAGGTTCTCGCCCGAGCAGAGCGGGACCGGCGAGCGCCGCCGTGCATGGGCGAGCGCGGCGGGGTCGTACGAGTCGACCTCGAGCCACGCGAGGTCGTACGGCTCGAGCGCGCGGGCAACCCGCACGATGCCCTCGGTGGTGAGATTGAAGTTCACGTCGACGATCGGCTGTGCGCGGCCGCCCGTCCCTTCGCGGAACGCCTCGAGCAGTCGCGCGAGCGCGTCGAGCAGCTCGGGAGTCGGATTGCGGTCGATCCCACCGTCGCGGCCGAAGCCCGGCATGAGCACGCGCGGTTCGTCGCCGGGGACGACGATGTTCGTCTTGAACGCGCCGTACCCGCGCTCGACGACCTCGCGGCCCAGCGCGGCGACGGCGTCGTACGAGTCGAGCTTCGGCGTGCCCGTCACCTCCCACGCACGGGCGCGGGTCGTGCCGCAGTGCGACCAGTAGAGCGGAACGGTCGTCCGCGTCGGCCCGCCGAACAGCTCGGCGACGGAGAGCCCGAGGGCCTTTCCCTTCAGGTCGAGCAGCGCGTTCTCGATGCCGCCGATCGCCTTCTGCACGATCGAGCCCGGGCTTTGCCGCGTCCGCCGGTAGAGGTCCCAGTGGATCGCCTCGACCGCGCCGGGGTCCCGCCCGACCACCAGGGGCGCCAGATCGCCGACCACCCCGGCGAGCCCGGACGGAGACCCGTGCGAGTCGGTCACCTCGGACCAGCCGACGAGACCCTCGTCGGTCGTCGCCTTGACGAAGAGCCACGGCCGCCACCCCGCGTCGCACGCGAGCGTCTCGAGGGCGGCGAGCTTCATGTCGCGGCAGGATACGGCTCGCGCGGAATCGGCACGAGCTGCGCCCGCCCCGATGCGACGAGCTCCTCCGCGCGCGCGAAGTCCTCCTCGTCGTCGATGTTCAGGCCCTCGTAGCCCTCGGTCAGGAACGGTGCCTGGATGCGCCCCTCGCGGGTGCCGGTCGCCCCGACCACGCGCGTCCACGCGATCTCGAGGGCGCTGTTCTGGACGTAGATGGGAGGGAGCGCCTGGTACTGCCCGGCGTGCCACGCGACGTCGAGGTGCGACTGGTCGAGCAAGGGCCGCATCAGGCGGCCGACCTCGTCGATCACCCACATCTTCCCCGGGTGCTGCTTCACGAGCTCGACCGCGCGGATCGAGTCCGCCTCCGGCGTCGCGAGGAGCTGGTCGAGGCCCCTCCGGATCACGGCGGGGCCGCGGAACGGGTTCGTCGCTCGCACGATCGCGAAGAGGTCGTAGCGCTCGTCCAGGCGCGGCAGCGTCCACGCGATCCACTCGATGTCGGGCGACGTCGACGTCGCGTACTCGAGCGGCCTCAGGAACGGGACGTCGGCTCCGTACCACCGCGCGACCTGGGCGATCTGGTCGCTGTCCGTCGAGACGACGATGCGGTCGAACACCTCCGCGCGACGCGCCGTCTCGATCGCGTACGCGAGCAGCGGGTGCCCGGCGAGCCGCCGGACGTTCTTCCCGAGGACGCGCTCCGAGCCCGAGCGCGCGCCGATGAGCGCTATCGCGCTCGGCATCGCGCCTCTTCCCACAACGCCTCGAGGGCAGGGGCCTCGACCTCGCGCCGCCGCGCGGCGCGGACGACCGAGCCGGTGATCGCGTCGAGCTCCGTCGGCCGCCCGGCAGCGGCGTCACGCGCGGCGGAGGTCGTCAACTCCGGCGGCATGGCCGCGATCATCTCCCATTGCTCGTCCGCCGCGAGCGAGACGCCTTCCGCGGCCGCCGCCGACACCGCCTCGTCGAGCGAGTCGCGCATCCGCTCGCGCCACGACGGATCGTCGCGGAGCGCGCCGACGGGACGCGCCGAGGCCACCGTCGCGGCCGCGAGCACCGACAGCCGGGCGGCCTTCTCCCAGAGCACCTCGCGCTCGTCGGCGCCCACGACCACGGCGAGGCCGGTGGCGGCGAGCGGCTCCAGCCGGGCGGCGAGGGAGTCGCGATCGAGGTCGCGCGACGCCGCGGTGATCCTCCCGCCCGCCTGCTCCGCCTTGACGACGACGCCGGGCTCCGGCGAGGCGGCCGACACCCGGCCGATCGCCCCGGCGGCGACGGTGGGGGCTGCCTCCAACGCGCTGTAGCTCGCCGTCTCGACCCGCGCCCTGATCGCCTCGACGTGCTCCAGGCCGTTGAGCAACGGCAGGATCACCGCGCCGTCGAGCGCCTCGGGCTCGATCCGCTCGAGCGCCGCATCGAGGTCGTACGCCTTCACCGCGACGACGAGGAGCCCTACCGGACGGTCGAGCCGGGTCGTCGCCTCGGGGCGGGCGACCGTGGTCGCATCACCCTCGACGAGCGTCAGGCCACGCTCGCCGATCGCCGCGACCGTGCGATCGGTCCCCACGCAGAGGGCCCCTGTCCGGGCGGCGAGAAGGCCGCCGATCCCGCCGAGCCCGAGCACGGCGAGCGGCGCCGGGGTCACGCGAGCGCCGGGTCGACCACGAGGTTCACGTACTGGGTCTCGGAGTAGACGTCGAGCGCCTCGACCCCGGCCTCCTTCCACCCCGTGCCCGACTGCCGCACGCCGCCGAAGCCCATGTGCGGCTCGCTTCCGTGCGTCCCCGCGTTGACGACGACCACGCCCGCCGCGACCTGCTCTGCGAACCGCATCGCGCGGTGGACGCTCGCGGTGTGGATCGCCGCCGTCAGCCCGTAGGGCGACGCGTTGACGACCCCGAGCGCCTCGTCGAGGCCGCCGACGCGGTACAGCGCGGCGACCGGCCCGAACAGCTCCTCGCACGAGAGCGGCGCGTCGGGCGAGATGCCCTCGACCAACGTCGGGGCGACGAACCACCCGGTTGTGCCGACACGCTCGCCGCCGCGCAGGACGACCGTGCCCTCGTCGCGGGCGCGCGCGACCGCGGCGAGGATCCGCTCCATGCTCGCCTCGCTGATCACCGGCCCGGGAAGCTCGAGCGCGTCGACGCCCGCGAGGAGCCGTGCGCGGAGCTCCTCGTAGATCGCGTCGAAGGCGACGACCCGGCTCGCGGCCGCGCACCGCTGACCCGCGTTCGAGAACGCGGAGGCGAGGATCCACTCCACCGCCCTGTCGAGGTCGGCGTCGTCGCAGACGACGAGGGCGTTCTTCCCGCCCATCTCGAGGCACGTCTTCGCGAGCCGCCGTCCGGCCGCCTCCGCGACGACCCGGCCGGTCCGGGCCGAGCCGGTGAAGCTGACGAGATCGACGCGCGGCTCCTCCACGAGCGCCAGGCCGACCTCGGGGCCGAGCCCGTGGACGACGTTCAGCACCCCGGGCGGCAGACCCGCCTCCAGGCAGAGCCGCCCCATCCACCACGCGGAGAGCGGCGCGTGCTCGGAGGGCTTCAGCACGGACGCGTTGCCGCACAGGATCGACGGAAACGCCTTCCAGGCCACGTTCGGCAGCGGCGTGTTGAACGAGATCAGCAGCGCGGCCACCCCGACCGGCCGGCGCAGCGTCATCACCGTGCGGTGCGGCATCGAGGCCGTCGTCGTCCGCCCGTACGAGCGGCGGCCCTCGCCCGCGACGAAGAAGCCCATCTCGATCGCCGCCCCGGTCTCGCCGCGCGCGAGCGCGAGCGGCTTCCCCGTCTCGGCGGCGACGATCTCGCTCGCCTCGTCGCTGCGTTCGCGCAGGAGCTCTGCGATCGCGCGGACGACGTCACCGCGCTCGACGTGCGTGCGCGAGCCCCAGTCGGGTTGCGCGTCGCACGCCGCCTGGACCGCGGCGGACGCGTCGACGGCGCCGGAGCGCGCGATCTTGCAGAGCGACGCGCCGTCGCCGGGGCGCGTCTTGTCGAGCCACCGACCGTCCGCCGCCGGCCGGTCCTGCCCGGCGACGAGGTTCGGCACCTCGCCGGGAATCACCAGGCCGACCAGCCGCCGTCGACGACGAGGTTCGCCCCGGTCACGTACGACGACGCATCCGAGGCGAGAAAGACGACGGCGCCGACGGCCTCCGAGACGTCCATCAGGCGGCCGAGGGGGGAGCGGGCCGAGAACGCCTCGACGAACGGCACCGGCTGGCCGTTCTCGATCCCGTGCGGGGTCAGCGTGTTGACGCGCACACCGCTCCCGCCCCAGTACGTCGCGAGGTAGCGCGTGAGGTTGAGGAGCGCGGACTTCGAGACGGAGTACGCGACCGGCTTGAAGAACGGCTCCCCCTCGCTTCGGCGGAACTCGTAGAGCGCCTGGTGCGGCGAGAGCAGGCCGTAGACGGAGCCCACGTTGACGATCGAGCCACGTCCCTCGCGGGCCATCGCCCCGCCGACGACCTGGCACGGCACGACGACGCCGAGGACGTTCACGTGGACGACCCGCTCGAGCGCCTCCGGCGGAACCTCCTCGAACGGCCCGACCTCGGAGGCGGGAGCGTCCGGAGGCGCGTCGATCGCAGCGGCGTTGACGAGCAGGTGCGGGACGCCCCAGTCGACCTCGACGAGCGCGAGCGCCGCCTCGACCGCGCCGCGGTCGGTGACGTCGCAACGGTGCGCCCGGATCGCGCCTTCCTCGAGCCCCGTGCGCAGCGCCGCAGCCGTCTCCCGCGGCTCCGTCTCGAGGTCGAGGATCGCGACCCGCATCCCGCGCCCCGCGAGCGCGACGGACAGCTCGGAGCCGAGCTGACCCATCCCACCGGTGACGACGGCGACGCGCCCGGCGAGGTCGAAGAGCGGGTCGCTCACGGCGCCGATCGTACTCTTGCCGGGCCGCGAGGACGCGCTACGCCGGACGAGAGCCCGCGCGGGAGAGCGTCTCCGCCGAGGAGGGATCGCCCACGTCGGCGGCGGCGACCGCCTCCTCCTCGGCGAGCTCCCGGACGAGCGGCCGACCGAGGAGCTCCTCCAGGGCATACGGCGGGAGGCCGCCGTCCGCGGGGGACTTCGCCACGAGGTCGCCGTCGGCCAGCACGTGACCCACTGCGAGGGCGCGCGCCGCGACGAGCTGCTTGCCCATCTTCTGGAGCGGCTTCTCCTCGCTCGGCAGCGGGCGCTTCACGCCGTCGCCGATCGCGATCGGCACGCGGCGGAGGTCGCGGACGAGCTTCCGCATCCCCTCGGGCATCAGCGAGAACGCGTGGTCCGTGCCCTTCGCGGTGTGGCTCAGCGTGAAGTGCTTCTCGACGACGCGCGCGCCGAGCATGTACGCGACCGGGGCCATCGCGATCCCGTCCTGGTGGTCGGAGAGGCCGACCACCAGCTCCGGGTAGCGCTCGCGCAGAGTCGTGATCACGCCGAGGTTCAGGTCCTCGACGGCCGCGGGGTAGGCGGCGGTGCACTGGAGGAGGCAAAGGGTCCCGCCTGCGCCGGTGACGGCATCGACCGCCCGGTCGACGTCGTCGATCGATGCCCCGCCGGTCGACACCACGAGCGGCTTCCCGAGTCCGGCGACGTGCCGCAGGAGCGGGGTGTTCGTGAGGTCGCCCGAGGCGATCTTGAACGCCGGCGCACCGAGCTCGGCGAGCAGGTCCGCGCTGGCCTCGTCGAACGCCGTCGCGAAGAACACGAGCCCTAGCGCATTCGCCTCGTCGCGGAGCGAGGCGTACGCGTCGCGATCGAGCTCGAGCGCCTCGCGGTGCGCCCCGTAGGTCGGCCCGAAGCTGTTCTCGTTGTCGTAGGCGCTGTCGTAGAGCGCGCGGGTGTAGAGGCGTCGGTTGTCGCGCTTCTGGAGCTTCACGGCGTCGACGCCCGCCTCATGCGCCGCCCGGATCAGCTCGCGGGCCTTCTCGACGCTGCCCTGGTGGTTGTGGCCGATCTCGGCGATCACGAAGCACGGCGTGTCGTCCGCGATCCGCCGGCCCTCGATCGTCAGCTCGCGCACGGCGCGATCGTACCGGTGTCACGTGTCTCGATCCGGCTGCCGATAGGGATACGGTGCCGCGAATGCCCACGACGCTCTCGATCCTCATGCCCGTCTTCAACGAGCGAGAGACCCTCGCGCGGGCGGTCGAGGACGCACTTTCGGCCGAGCTTCCGGTCGACGCGCGCCAGCTCGTGATCGTCGACGACGGCTCGACCGACGGCACCCTCGAGATCCTGCGGACGACCGACTGGCCGGAGGCCGTGACGGTGGTGGAGCACGAGCGGAACCGGGGAAAGGGCGCCGCGATTCGCACGGCCCTCACGCACGCAAGCGGCGACTACGCCGCGATCCTCGACGCCGACCTCGAGTACCGGGCGGCCGACCTCGCGCCGCTCCTCGAGCCTCTGCTCGCGGACGAGGCGCGCGTCGTCTACGGGACGAGGTCGTGGTCGAGCCATTCGGCGTTCAGCTTCTGGTACGTGATGGGCAACAAGGCCGTCACGCAGGCGACGAACGTCCTCTACAACTGCTGGATCTCGGACGTCATGACCTGTCACAAGGTCATGAGCACGGACCTCTTCCGCTCGCTGAAGCTACGCGAGCCGGGGTTCGCGATCGAGCCGGAGATCACGGCACGCGTGCTCCTCGCGGGTGAGCGGATCTACGAGGTGCCGATCACGTACAAGGCCCGGTCGCGCGAGGAGGGCAAGAAGCTCACGGCGCTCGACGGGCTTCGGGTACTGCGGACACTCGTTCGTTGCCGAATCGCGTAGCGGTCGACGGCCGCGGGACCGAGCCGAGCCGGACGAGCGACACCGTCCACGCGGCGACCGCGCACGCGTAGGCGAGCGTCAGCGCGACCCAGCCGAGCGGCGGCTGCCACAGAGGCTGGAAGCCGAACCAGTCGGCGGCGAGGCCGATCACGTTGCGGTGGAGCGCCTGCAGGTACGAGCCCACCTGGAGCACCGCCAGGGTGCCGACGGGTGCCCAGAACGCCCACCGGCCGGCCGTCAGCGCCTCCCACCGCTCGCTCGACGCGAGCACGACGCCCGCGACCAACGGCAGGCCGACCATCAGGGGAAGGTGGTAGCGACCCTGCCAGATCAGGCCGAGCGTCGTCGCCGCCGGGTATTGCGCCACGATCGGGAACAGGACGGACAGCGCCAGCAGCCCCAGGACGAGAAGGCGCTCGCGGCGTCCGCCGATGGCCAGCACCGCGAAGACCAGGAAGCCGAGGATCCCGATCCAGAGCGTGTAGACGTGCTCGGGCGCCGGCGTGTCGAGCCAGCCGAAGACGCCGATCATCTGCCGCTCGAAGCCGTTCAGCGAGACCAGCATGTCGTGGACGTATCGACGGAGGCCCTCGTACTCCGGATGGGCGACGCCGCCGGTCCAGACGCTCCCTACGCTCGCCGTCCACGCGAGCGCCACGACCGTCGCAGCGCCGACGACCGCGATCGGGATGCGTGCGACGCTCGCCGTCCGCCGCCACTCGCCGCGCGGGAGCAGGAGCAGCGAGCCCGCGACGATCAGCACGAAAAACCCCGGTGCGAGGCCGCGCGAGAGCACGAGCACCGTTCCGGCGACCGCCGCCCTGATCGCGCGCGAACGGTCGAGGGCGGGATCCGGCTGCGAGAACCAGGCGAGCAACGCCGCCCACAGTGCGAGGCCGGCGCCGATCTCGACTGCGTTCGGGTTCACGGACCCGGCGAGGAACAGCACCATCGGCGTCACCGCCGCCGCCAGCCCCACCAGGCCCCAGCGTGGTGCTCTCAACTCGGTCAGGGCCAGTGCGGCGAGCGCGACGAGCGCCGCCACGAGCCCGGCGGTCAGGAATCGCATCACGTAGACGGTGGACTTCCCCGGGGCCACGAGCGTCGGCACGCCGACGAGCGCGTAGTAGACCGGGTTGTACCCCGCCGCCTTGCTCTCGACCTCGACGAGGACGTCGCCACGGCCCTGGGGCGCGGTCTCGCAGGCCGGCGTGAGGTCGACGTGCAGCGCGTAACAGGGCGTCGGCGGCCACGCGAGGGTCTCCGGGACGCGGGCGCTCGCGACGGTCTTCCCGTCCTGTTCCATGGTCGAGTTGTCGAGCACCTGGCCACGGACGACCGACGCGGCGCGGACGACGTGCGCCGGCTCGTCCGGCACGCCCATCACCGGCGTCGCCAACGCCCACAGCGCGCCGAGCAGCCACGTGAGGAGGAAGAACGCGATCGCGGGTGTGCGATGGCCCGATCGCACCGCCGGGAGGCTAGCGCTTGCCGAGGGCGGAGTGGTAGGCACGGCGCCATTCGCCGTCGACCCTGCCACTCGCGAAGAGCTCCGCCGCGCGCGTGCGGCCGGCCTCTCCGAGTCGCGCCCGACGGGCGTCGTCGCGGAGCAGGCCGCTGATCGATTCACGAAGCGCTACAGCGTCCCCGGGCGCCACCAGCACCCCGGTGACGCCGTCCTCGACCGCGTCGACCAGCCCGCCGACCGCGGTCGCCACGACCGGTCGCCCGTAGGCCATCGCCTCGCGGGCGACCATTCCGTAGCCCTCCCTCCGTGACGGCACGACGACGACCGACGCACGCTCGAAGTACGGGCCGAGCTCGTCGGGCGCCACGAAGCCGACGGACTCGGGGAACAACGACCTGAGCGGCCCGTCCCCGACGACCACGAGCGGCAGTCCGCGGGCGGCCTCGACGAGCTCGCGCACGCCTTTCTCCTCGGAGAGCCGGCCGACGTAGAGGGCGTGCGGAGGGTCCTCCGGCTCGGCGACGCTCGTGGGGATCGCGACGGGGCTCGGGATCACGCGAACGTCGAGCGCGCCGAGGCCGCGCGCATCCTCTGCGAGCGCACGCGAGGCACAGACCACGAGGCGCGCGCGGCGCACGAGCAGTCGCGCGAGCGGTCGCACGTGCCGCGCCAGCGCCACGTCGGAGCCCCAGAGCTGGAGGACGAACGGCTTCCCGGTCGCGAGGGCCGGGACCGCGCTCGGCAGCCAGTGCGCGTGCACGACGTCCGCGTCACGGCCCGCCCGGCGTGCGGCGAGCGTGAACGAGAGGAAGAAGAGCGGGAGCAGGACGACGCGCCAGGGCGCGTGACGCAGGTTGTTCACGATCCCGTCGCCGTACGCGATGCCGAAGTGGCGGAAGCTCGCCGGCGAGACGACCCGCACGTCGAGCCCGTCGGCGCGAAGCGCCTCGACGGCGTCGCGCACGAAGGTCCCGGCGACGTCGCCCCGGTTGCGCGGGTAGGACGTCGTCAGGACGAGGAGCTTCACGCCGGGCGCCGGCCGAGACCCGCCGCGAAGACGGTCGGCGCGGCGATCGCGAGCAGCGCGAGCACGTAGAAGTAGTAGAAGGACATCGTGAGGTAGAAGGCGTTGGAGGCGAGCGTCGCGACGAGGGCGGCGGTGAGGCCCCAGCCGAGCGGCCGGACGCGGGCGGCCAGCGGGTCGCCGACTGCCGCGAGCGCCTTTCCGATCCGGCGCGTCGCGCCGGCACGACGGAACAGGTACACGAGGAACGCCGCGAACACGAGCGCGCCGACGAGCCCGCTCTCGACGAAGAGCGCGACGTAGAACGAGTGCGGCCCGAAGTTCGTCCGGCCCGTGACGAACTCGTAGTAGACGGAGAAGGTGTTGAGGCCGAGCCCGAAGAGCGGGTGCTGCGAGAGCACGTCGGGGATGAAGTCGTACACGACGAAGTGCGTCGACGCGGCCTGGCCCTCCGTCGAGATCCGCGAGCGGAGCACCTGTTCGAAGAAGTCGGCCCGGCGGGCGACGAAGGCGAGGACGCCGAGCGCGACGATCCCGAGCGGGACGAGGAATCGCGCCGTCAGGAGATGCCGCCGGTACGGGACGGCGAGCACGGCGAGACCGCAGGCGAGCCCGAGGAGCCCGCTCCGCGAGAGCGTCGCGAGCTCGACGACGAGGAGGAACGCGAGCAGCAGCATCAGCGGGGTGCGGAGCCGGTGCCCGTTCTCGAGCCGCAGGTACAGCGGGAGGAGCAGCACGAGCACCGCCGCGAGCTCGATTCCGAGGTGGTTCGGGTCGCCCGTCAGCGCGTTGATGCGGTAGACGTCCTTGCCCTGGATCGCCCCGTAGACGTTGATCTTGCTGGCCCCTCCGGTGATCGGCTGCAGCCAGGCGGCGTCGAGGTTGCCGCCCGCGCCCTCGGCGACCGCGAGCTGGAGCACGCCGTAGGCGGCGTTGGCCGCGACCCCGAGGACGAACGCCGCCAGCGTCTGCCAGTAGAACCGCTGCCCGCGGCGCGCGATCAAGGCAACCCCGGCGACGACGAACAGGAAGTGAAGGAGGAACTTCACCATCCCCTTCGCCCACTGTGCGAGCGACTCGGCGGTGTCCAGGTTGAAGAACCCGATCAGGTAGACGAGGAGGAAGACGGCGAAGAACGCGAGCGTCACCCACGCTGCTCGGCTCATCCGCCCGTCGAGGCGCTCCAGCCGGTGGACGGCGAAGGCGAAGAGGAAGAGGAACGTGACGACGTCCGAGAGCGCGAGCGTGCCCGCGACCTCCCACTGGAGCTTCGCGAACGTGACCGTGAAGACGGTCGCGAAGAACAGCCCCTCGACCACCGGAGCGCGGGTGGCGACGACGCGCGGTCGGTCGAGGGCGATGGTCGCCACGGCGTCGAATCGTAGGCGTCAGCCGGCCGGCGCGATCTCGATCTGCGGCGTGAGCCCCGCCCCGCGCGCCTCGGCCGCGGAGCTCGCGCCCTGCTCGTACGACTCGATGCCGGTGTACACGACCTTCCAGCGCAGGCAGCCGTCCGCCTGCACCTCGGCGTCGCGATAGCCGACGCTGCGGACCTGCTCGAGGAGCTGGTCCGCCTCGGCCACCGTGTCGCGTCGGCCGAACACGAGGTCGAGGTCACCCGACTCGCCCGGCTGGGCGACGTGGACGCAGTCCTCGGCCGACGGGAAGTGCGCACCGTCTCTGAGCGCGATTGCCGGGTACGCGAGGAGCGGCAGCACGACGATCACCGCGGCCACGAGACGTGTCGTCGAGCGCCTCACCGCCGTTCCTCCGGGCCGCTCCGCCAGACCGACGCGAGCAGGAGCGGCGTCGCGACTGCCGCGAGCAGCACGATCGCGCCGGTGTACCGGACGACCGGGTTCAAGGCCTCGTCGGCGGTGATCGGGAGCTCGCGGAACGCGTACGTCACCCACGCCCCGCCGAGGAACACGAGCCCGAGGACGGCCGCGAGGAACGCCGTACCTCGCCTGTCCCCCCAGACGAACGCCGCGCCGAGCGCCACCAGCGCGACGACCGGCACGACCGACCAGAGCGTCGTGTCGAAGAGGACGTCGAAGGAGAGGCGGAGAGCATCGAGCATGCGGTCGACCGAGCCGCCCGCACCGGCGTCGGACGGCGCCTCACCGCCGATGCCCTGGCTCGAATACCAGAGCCGCCAGGGAAGCGCCGCGGCGCCGACCAGCGCGGCGACGACGAGAAGACGGGGCCATGCAGTGCGGCGCCGGCCGAACGACGTTGCGAGGCCGACTCCGAGCGCAGCGGCGGCGAAGAGCAGCCCCTCGCGCTTGGTCAGCCCTGCCCCGGCGAGCAGCACAGCGGTGGCCGCGAGTCGCCAGCCGCGGCCGTCCCGGAGCCAGAGGACGAGGAGGAGCACGGCCAGGACGAACAGCACGTCGACCAAGACGTCCGCCTGCGGGACGAGGAGCCCCGACGCGATGCGCGGGACGGTGAGGACCAGGAGCAGCGACGGCCACAGGAGCCAGGCCGGCACATGGCGATAGAGACAGCCGGCGATCGCGGCCGTCGCGCCGACGACGAGGAACCAGTACTGCAGGTGGAACGTGCTCGTGTCCGCGCTCCCCATCGCGTGGAACGCGGCTGCGTCGACGATCGGCACGACGGGCGGGTAGGTCGCGTTGGCGAGCGTCGTGAAGAGCTCGTGGTCGAGTCCGCCGAAGTAGTAGATCGCCTTCGCCTTCGGCACCCAGAACGCCCACGCGTCGTACGCCTGGAGGCTCTGCAGGCGGGCCGAGCGGAAGACCACCTCGAGCAGGAGGCCTGCGAGGGCGATCCCGCACGCGGTCACCAGCACGGCGGCCGTCGAGGCATGCCGAGCCGTGTCGCCGAGCCCGCGCGGGCGCTCGCGGCCGAGAAGGACGGCGGCGATCGCCGCGGCGGCGGTGCCGAGGACGAGCGAGACGACGAGCCCCGAGCCGGTGAGCGGCACGCCGACGACGAGCAGCTGCGTCCAGACGACGCCGAACGCGGCGAGGCCGAGCAGGTAGCCGAGACCGGCGAGCCGCAGGACGTCGGACCACCGCGGCAGCCCGCGGAACGCCCAGAGGAGCGTCACGCCCAGCACCGTGTACGCCCCGTTGAGCGCCGCGAGCCCGACGATCGCGCGCACGGTCACGACTCGCGCCGGAGGATCGAGAGGCCTTCGGCTCCCTCCCAGACCGCGTCGGCCCCCGGGAACGAGCCGCGCTCGCAGGCGAGGCAGACGATCCACGGCGCGTCGGGCTCGAGCCGGCGTGGCAGGAGGAACGAGCGCAGGAACTGCTCCCCGGCGGAGGCTGTGAGCGGTGTCCAACCCGGCTGTGGGCTCCCGACCGCGACCGTGAAGCTCTCGTCGGCCGGGATGAGCCCGCGGGCCTCGACGAGCAGCGCCTGGTCGGGGAACACGGAGCTCCCCGCGCCGACCGCGCGATCGACGACGTCGAGCTCCGCGTTCGCGCGGGCGGTGTCGCCGGCGTCGCGGAACGCATCCGGGTACCGCACCGCGAGCGCGACCAGGGTGACCGCGACGCAGAACGCCACCACGAGCCGGCGCGTGGCGATCCCGGCCGAGAACCAGCGTTGCAGCACGTCGTCCGTCCGGCGAGGGTATCGCGGCCCGCGGAGCGCCTCAGCCGTCCACGACGTCGTGGAGCAGCGCGGCCATCTCCTCGACGCGCGTCCGGCGGGACAGCCGCCGCTTCCACTCCTCGCCGAGGTCGACGTCCCCGAGGTCGTCCCGGCGCCAGCGGACGTGGAGCCCGGCGAGCGCCTCCGCGATCGCGGCCGCGTCGTCCGGCGGCGCGACGACGCCCGCCCCCGTCTCGCGGATCAGCTCGGCGGCCGCGCCGTCGGGCGGCACCGCCGCCAGGATCGGCCGCCCGACGGCGATGTACTCGAACACCTTGCCGGACAGCACGCCGCGGCCCCGCCCCTGCGCCTCGGGGATCAACAGGAGGAGCGCCTCCGAGTCTCGTTGGAGCGCGAGCGACGCCGCCCGCGGGGCGTAGGGCAGGAGCTCGAGCCGGTCACCGAGACCGAGCGCGTCGGCCCACTCGCGGTCGGACGGTCTGAAGTCCCCGAGAAACCGTGCGACGACGTCGAGACCCGAGTCGTGGAGCGCCTGCAGGAATGGCCGGGGGTCGCGCCGTCCGAAGAAGCTTCCGGTGTGCGTGATCCGGAACCGGTCGGACGGGTGGCGCTGGAGCCCCGCGACGTCGTCGAAGTCGCAGCCGTTCGCGATCGTGACGACGCGGCCGCGCGGGCGGAGCGAGCGCGTCTCCTCCGAGATCGAGTCCGACACGCACGTGATCGCGTCGGCGCGCGCCGCGACGAGCCGCGCGACCCGCCTGTGCATCGACGACTTCACGCGCGTGGCCGTGCTGTCCGCCCGCCGGTGCGCGTGCGCGACGAGCGAGTCGCGGCAGTCGGCGACCCAGGGCACCCCGGTCGCGCGGGAGATCGCGGCCGCGATCAGGTGCGTCGACGGCGGCGGCGACGTCGAGACGACGACGTCGATGTCGTGTCGCCGCACGAGGCGGATGCCCGCCGGGATCGCGGTCACGGCCCACGTCGCGTTCTCGTCGGGCACGACGAGCCGGCGAAGCTGCAGCCGCGCGTGCGTGGCGACGCGGTCGAGGCCCTGGGTTCCGGCCAGCACCTCCGACGGCTTGCCGCCGGAGACGCCCACGTACCTGGCGCGGTGCACCCACGCCTGGGACGGGGCTCGCACCCCGTCGTCGCGATGGAGCCAGCGCGGGTCGTCCGGCGCGAGCACATGCGTCTCGACGCCCATCGCAGGAAGGTACTGGGCGAGCTTCAACGGCCGCTGAACCCCTCCGCCGCCCGCCGGCGGGAAGTAGAAGCTGACGAGCAGGCACTTCACGGCCGCCGATCGTACTGTGAGGGCTCCTGCCGTCGGGTCAGGCGGCGGGAAGCCGATACAGGACCCAGCGCGCGTCCCGCTCGACGACCGGCAGGCGCGGTGTGAGATGCGCGAACCGCTCGCGGTCGACAACGAGCCACGTCGCCCCGCAGGCGCGCGGGATCGCGAGGTCGCCGGTGCGCGCGAAGCGTCTGAACTCCGCCACCCGCGCACGCGGGCGATTGGCAACGGTGTCGGCGACATGGCCCGGCGGCGCGACGCAGACGCGCACCGGGGCGACGGCGCCCAGGCGGTAGCTCGCCTCCGGATCGGCGTAGACGACCGCGCCGGCCGGCACCCGCTCGCGGACCGCCTCGATCAGCGCAGGGGACAGTGGGTTCGGCGGCCGCGAGCCCGACGGCGTCCAGTGTGTGAATCCGTGCACGTACGTCGGCACTAGCACGAGCGCCGAGGCGAGCGCCGCGCGGCGCTCGCGCGCCGGGCGTTCACGGAACCCGACCGCGAACGCGCCGAGCGCCCCGACTGCCGCGAACCACGTCGCGAGTGCAGGCCCCCCGGTCTCGAGCGTGTAGCCGAAGTCTCCCGGGTAGAGGACCTGGAAGACGAGACCGGCCGCGAGGGCGACCGGCGCGACGAGAGGGCCGATCAGGCTCGCGAGCACGCCCATCCCGCCGGCGAGGGCGAACGGGAGCGGCAGGAAGGCCGCGAGCCGCCTCGACTGCGAGAGCGAGACCACGTCGGAGAACGGCGTGAAGATCCAGGGGACGAGGCAGACGAGGAGCACCGCGAGCGCGCCTCCGACCACGTAGGCCGCCCAGCGGCGTCGCGCGGCGAGCCCCGCGAGGGGAAGCAGCAGGAGCCCGGCGACCGCCACCGCGCCCGTCCGGCTGAACAGCTCCGGGACGAGCGAGAACCGGTCGGCGTCGCCCATGAGCTGCCCGGCGTACTGGTCGAAGCCCCGCGTCCGCTCCGCCACCGTCGGGTCGACGGACGCGGAATCGCCGACGACCGGCAGGAGCCACACGAAGAAGGCCGCCGCGGGGACGACGAGAGCGCCGAGCGCGAGCAGCCCCGCGCGGCCGTCCCGATGGCGCCAGACCCAGCGCACGACGAGGAAGCCCGCGAACGGGATCCAGAGGAAGAGCGCATACGTCGGGTGGACGGCGGCGAGCGCGAGCGACGCGGCCGCCGCGGAGGCGAGCACGGCCGGTGACGGTCGTCGCGTCGACTCGACGGCGAGCGCGATCGCCGCCGGGAGGAGCAGGTGGCGCGACACGGTCGCGGGAAGGGCGAGCGAGGTGAATGCGCCGCCGTGCGCGGGCGCCATCGCGACGAGCGCGATGCCGGCCGCCGCCGAGGTCGCCGCGGGGACGACGCGGCGGAACAGCGCCCAGCCTGCCTCGTAGCCGAGAACCGCCGCGAGCGGCGCGAGCACCGTCGGCCCATGGAGCACGACGTCGACCGGGTCCGCGCCGGAGACCTTCGCGACCAGCGCCAGCACCCCGTGCCAGAGCGGGAAGGCGTACCCGGGATGGAGCCCGCCGTCGGGAAACTCGTTCACCGCTCCGGTCGACAGGTCGCCGAACGCAAGGAGCTTCTGCACCCGCGCGAGGTGGAAGAACCCGTCACCGCCGACGTTGCCCGCGACGTGCCAGAGGAGCAGGCCGAGCGCGGCGCCGGCGGCGTAGACCCACCCGCGGCCCGGCACACCGAGGCTGTGGTTCACCACGAAGTCCGACCGCCGCCGGCGCACAGCGAAGGGCAGTGCCGCGGCTCCGGTCGCGATCACGAGCACAAGCGTCAGGTCGAGCGACGCCGAGACGAGGAACGTGACCGCGAGCGCGGCGAAGACGACGACGAGCGACCAGGCCAGCGTCGCCGAGAGCCGCCGGACGCCGAGCGCCGCTGCGACGAGCGCGCCCGGCACGAGCACGACGGCGAAGCCGAAGACGAGCTGGACGAGCAGGAGCATCAGGCGATCAGCGACTCGGCGTCGCCGGAGCCGAGCCACGCGGCGACCTCGCGGTAGAGCCGACCGCGCTCCCCGCGGTAGAGCCGGCCGCGCACGACGAGCGACGCGCGGAGAAGGCGCCGCGCCCGCTCGGCATCGCCCGGCCGTCCGTGGAGCGAGAGGTAGCGGAGATGCCCGCTGACGTTCTCGCGGAAGAGTCGACCGCCGTGCGCCGCGCCGCCCACGTGGACACACCGCGCGTCGGGCGCGAACACCGCCGACCAGCCGCGGTCGGCCGCTCGGCGCATCCAGTCGACCTCCTCGCTGAACATGAAGTAACGCTCGTCGAACGGCCCGACCTCGTCGAACGCCGCCCGCCGCAGCAGCAGGCAGGCGCCCATGAGCCAGTCGACCTCGCGCTCGCTCTCGTGGTCGAACCCGGCGCCGTAGAACGCATTCAGCGCGCGCGAGCGGGGCGCGAGCTTGCGCAGGTACAGGTACTCGGTCGCGAGTCGCCAGACCGTGGGATAGCCGCGCACCGACCGCTGGAGCGAGCCGTCGGGGTTCGAGAGGCGCGGCCCGACGGCCGCAGCGCGCGGATGCCGGTCGCCCGCGGCGACGAGCGCGTCGAGCGCTCCCTCGAGCAGCCACGCGTCGGCGTTGAGCAGGAGGACGTGCTCGGTGTCGGTCGCGCGGATCCCGGTGTTCCAGCCGGCGCAGAGCCCGCGGTTCTCTCCCTCGAGCACGCGGACGTCGGGAAACCGCTCGCGCACGAGGCCGACCGTCCCGTCGCGCGAGCCGTTGTCGACGACGAGCGTCTCCAGGTCCGCGACGCTCGCGAGGCAGCGCTCGATCCAGGGCAGGGCGTCGTAGGTCACGACCACGCACGCGGCGCGCGCCCCGGCGTCAACCATGCTCGAGCCGGGGTCGCGAGCCGCCTCGGAGCCCTTCCCAGAGAAGGATCACCGCACCCGGGAGCGCCAGCGTGGCGGTCACGAGAAAGAAGAGAAACCCGGCTGCGAAGGCCTGGTCGGCGGGAACGCCGACGCTGCCGAGGAAGCTCACGAAGAACGCCTCACGCACGGCGAAGCCGTTGACCGTGAACGGGACGAGCAGCACCAGGAAGAACAGCGGCCCCATGACGTAGTAGATGCGCGGCCCGAGCTCGATCCCGACCGCCTTCCCCGCAGCCCAGATCGAGAGCACACGAACCGCCTGGATCGCGGTCGTGAACACGAACACGACGACGAGCAGGCGGACGTGACCCCGGAAGTGGTGGACCCCCGCGTAGAACGCGCGCATGGGGCGCTCGACTCGCACCCTCCGCAGGAGCGGGCGCGTTCGCTCGAGCAGCGGCCGGGCCGAGCGGGCGAAGAAGAGGAACATCAGGACGAACGTCCCGAGCACGAACAGCCCCTCGAGCCACAGGTAGGCGCCGACGTCGTAGGTGCCGAGGGCGAGGACGAAGCCGACGGCGCCCAGGAGCACCGTGCCGGCGCCGCCGAGCCCGCGCTCGAGCAGCACGATCGCGGTTACGTCGGCCGTGCGGCCGCCGTGGCGGCGCGAGGTCTCGTAGACGCGCATCGCGTCTCCGCCGACCGAGGTGGGCAGGATCTGGCCGGCCGTGTAGGCCACGAGATACGCCCGCGTCAGCCACCAGAAGCGGTCGGGCATGTGCTGCGCCTCCATCAGCCACTGCCAGCGGAGCGCCATCGGCAGGGCGGTGCCGATCATGATCGCGACCGCGAGCGCGAACCACCACGGATCGGCGTCCGCGAGGATGTCGAGCGTCTGCCGAAGGTCGATCTTCCACACGAGGTACGCGAGAGCGAGCCCCGTGAAGACCAGCGTGAGCGCGATCCGAAGCGAGCGCTTCTTCATGCGATGAAGGCGGCGTGCACGCGGCGCACGGCGTCGATCGCGTCGAGGATGTCCTCGTCCGAGTGCGCCGGTGAGAGCGGCAGCGACAGGACCTCCTCGCCGGCGCGCTCCGCGACGGGGAGCGGCGCCTGCTCCGGGTAGCGCTCGCGAAACCAGGTCAGGTGGTGGACGGGGAGGAAGTGGATGCTCGTCGAGATCCGCTCGTCCTCGAGCGCCCGCTGGTACTCGTCGCGCGTCGCGCCGGCGTGCTCGGGGTCGATCCGAACGACATAGAGATGGAGCGCGTGCGTGTCGCGCGTATCGCGGGCGAGGGGAGTGAGCCCGTCGAGGTCGGCGAGCCCGTCGTCGAAGAGCGCCACCTGCCGCGCGCGGATCGCGCCGTGCAGCTCGAGCTTCTCGAGCTGGGCGAGCGCGATCGCCGCGAGGACGTCCGAGAGGTTCGCCTTGAAGCCCGCCGTGGTCTGGTCGTAGCGCGACCCGTTGCCGCGCCGCGTGAGCCGCATCGAGCGCACTGCCTCGGCGACGTCGTCGCGGGGCGTCGCGACGAGCCCTCCCTCTCCGGCCGCGAGGTTCTTCGTCGCGTAGAGCGAGAAGCACGTCGCGTCGGAGAGGCCGCCGACCTTGCGTCCGCGATAGCGGCTCTCGAGCGCGTGCGCGGCGTCCTCCACGACAGGGATCCCGAGCGCGTGGATCGCGTCGAGGTCGCAGGGCTGCCCGGCGAGGTGCACGGGGAGGATCGCCTTCGTGCGCTCGCCGACCAGCGCCGGGAGAAGCGACGGATCGAGGTTCAGGTCGTCCGCCCGCACGTCGCAGAACACGGGCGTCGCGCCCGTGTGCTCGATCACGTTCGCGGTGGCCGGCCACGTGATCGGCGACGTGACCACCTCGTCTCCGGGGCCGACGCCGAGCGCGAGGAGCGCGAGGTGCATCGCGCTCGTCCCCGAGCTGACGGCGAGGACGTGCGGCACGTCGAGGTACTCGGCGAGCCGCTGCTCGAGCAGCGCCGCGCGCGGACCGGTCGTCAGCCAGCCGGAGCGGAGGGTCTCCGCGACCGCGGCGATCTCCTCGTCGCCGATCGCGGGCGGCTGGAAGCCCAGCCGGGAGTCACGGCGCGTCCGCATCGACCCGGAAGCGTACGGCGTCCGCCGCACGGCGAGCCCGGTCGAGCGCCTCGGCGCGACTCGCCCCGGTCGCGAGCACTGCGCCCGCGCGATCTGCGCCGCGGCGAAGGGGCCCGAAGACGTGCCCGGGGCGGCGATAGAGGCGCACCCAGCGCACGCCGTCCGTCGCCTCCGCCTCCTCGACGCCCTCGACTCCGACGAGCGTTCCGACGGGCGGGACGAGGAACACGACCGCCGCGCCACGTTCGTCCGGGACACGGGTTGCTGCGCGGCGCCCGGGCACGTCCGTTTCCGAGATCGGCTCGCCGAGGGCCGAGCGGATCGCGAGCGCGTTCAGGTCGACGCCCGTCGCCGCCTCGCAGAGCTCCGCGTCGTGCCCGCCGCCGAGGCGCGCTGCGACCTCCATCACGACCGGGCCGTCCTCGCCGAGCCGTACCTGCGTGTAGGACGGCCCGTTCCGGATCCCGACCGCCTCCACCGCCGACCGCGCGGCCTCGACCGCCGTGCCCGTGTCGTGGGCCGAGGTCCAGACGTGCGCGAGCGCGACGCCGAAGGCCGGCGCCTCCGCCGTCAGCCGGTCGGTCACGGTGAGCGGCACGAACCGCCCGTCGACCGAGAACGCGTTCACCGTCAGCTCGGGCCCCTCCGCGAGCCGTTCGACGAGCACGGTCCCTGCGCGCGACTCCGACCGCGCCGCCGCGAGCGCAGGCTCGAGGTCCGCACGGGTGCGGACGAGTGTGAGCCCGCGCTGACCTTGCCGATCGGGCGCCTTCACCACGACCGGGAGCGCCACGCCGGGGTCGCGCGGGTCGGCCGCCGTGGCGTGGGGCACGCCGGCCTCCGCGAATGCCACGCGCTGCCGCGTCTTCGACGTCGCGACGGCGGCCGTCCGTGCGTCGATCGGATGTGGCAGGCCGATCCGCCCGGCGATGCGGGCCGCGATGCCCACGGGCCAGTCCGCGCCGGGCGAGACGATCCCGTCCACGCCACGCGCGCGGGCGAGCCGGTCGATCCCCTCCTCGTCCTCGGAGGAGAGGACGGCGCGCTCCTCCGCGAGCGGGAAGCCGGGTGCGGCGGGGTCGCGGTCGACCGCGATCACGTGCACGTCACCCCGGGTCCGAGCGGCCTCGAGCAGGCCGAGCTGCGCGGGACCGGCGCCTAGAACGAGGAGACGCTTGCGCGCCCCAGGATCCCCCGCCACCAGGCCTCGTTGTCGCGGTACCAGGCGATCGTGCGGTCGAGGCCGTCCTCGAACGAGGTCGACGAGCGCCAGCCGGTGAGCCTCGCGAGCTTGTCGGTGGAGCCGATGTGCCGGTCGACCTGGCCCGGGCGCTCGTCGACATGGACGACGTCGATCGTGGGGTCGCCGACCGCCTCGAGCACGAGCCTGGCGATGTCGCCCACCGAGAGGTCGGTGCCGGTCGCCACGTTGAAGACCTCCCCCGCGACGGCGTCCAGCGGCGCGTCGATCAGCGCCTCGATCGCCGAGGCCGTGTCGTCGACGTACAGCCAGTCGCGGCTCGCATGGCCGTCGCCGTGGATCGTCAACGGCTCGCCGCTCAGGGCCTGCGTGACGAACCGCGGCACGACCTTCTCCGGGTGCTGCCTCGGCCCGTAGTTGTTGAACGGCCGCACGATCACGATCGGGAGGCCGTACGTCACGCGGTAGCTGTACGCGAGCCGGTCGGCGCCGGCCTTCGTCGCGGCGTACGGGCTGCGCGGCTCGAGCGGGTGACGCTCGTCCATCGGCGCGTACTCCGCCGTCCCGTAGACCTCGCTCGACGAGACGAGCAGGAAGCGCTCGACAGGCTGCGCGCGGATCGCATCGAGGAGGATCTGCGTCCCCTCGACGTTCGTCGTCACGAACTCGGAGGCCCCGTCGCGGATCGACTTCTCGACGTGCGACTCGGCCGCCGCGTTGACGATCACGTCGACCTCGTCGACGACGCCTTCCACGAGTGTCGCGTCCCTGATGTCCCCGTGGACGAACTCGAGCCGCGGGTGGCTCATCACATCTGCGAGGTTCTCGATGCTCGCCGCGTACGTGAGCGCGTCGAGCGAGATCACCTCGTGCGACGTGTGCTCGAGCAGGTGCCGGATCAGGTTCGAGGGGATGAACCCCGCACCGCCGGTGACGAGGACGCGCACTAGAGCTCGCGGTCGACGACGTACAGGGGCCGGTGCTCCACGACGCGTTGGATTCTGCCCAGATACTCGCCGACGAGGGCGAGGATGAAGCCCTGGACGCCGAGCACGGCGACGACGAGCGCCCCGAGGAGCAGCGGGCCGGGGAAGTCGCCGTTCGTGATCCAGTAGACGACCGCATAGATCCCGAGCGCCGTCGAGGCGAGCGCGCACAGCGTTCCGAGCACCACACCGGCGGTCTGGATCGGCTGGGGCCAGAATCCCGCCAGCACGTGGAGGGCGAGCCGCGTGAGCCGAAGCGGCGAGTACCGCGAGTCGCCCTGTCGCGCGGCATGGCCGACGTCGACCTCGACGACCGATGCCCCACCGGACAGCACGAGCGCCTTCGTGAACTTCTGGCGGCCGATCGAGCCGAGCATCGGCTCGACGACCTCGCGCCGGTAAGCGTTGAACGCGCAGCCGAAGTCCGAGATCGCGACCCCGGTGAACCGCCGGAGCATCCCGTTGATCAGCCGCGACGGGAGCGTCCGGCCCCACGAGTCGTGCCGGGCGGCGCGCCGGCCGCTCGCGACGTCGTAGCCCGCCTCGACCGCCTCGACGAGCCGCGGGATGTCCTCCGGGAGGTTCTGCAGGTCGCCGTCCATCGTCACGACGATCTCGCCGCGGGCGCGCGAGAGCCCTGCGTGCATCGCCGGATGCTGGCCCGCGTTCCGCTTGAGGCGGACGGCGCGGACGTGCGGGTCGGCCGCGTGCAGGCGCTGGAGGATCTCGAACGATCCGTCCGTCGACCCGTCGTCGACGTACAGCACCTCGTACGCTCGCCCGAAGGTCGAGAGCGCGTCGGTCACACGCCGGTGGAGCTCCTCGAGCGTCCCCGCCTCGTCGAAGAGCGTCACAACGATGGAGAGGATCGGCGCCGGCGACGCGTCGAGTTCGTGCTCGGGCGCGCTCAGGGTCTCCTGCCGGGACATCGCCGCCTGGAGCGTACTCGCGACGAACGGCCGCGTCGCGCGGATCGTCGCTAGCCCAGTGCGCGCGCGACGGCGTCGGCCATCGCCCGGTATCCGGCATCCGTCGGATGGGGGTCGCCCTTGGAGCAGATGAAGGTGAAGGCGCAGAGCCGGGCCTGCCCGTTCCCCGGCGGGTTGAAGACGGGCAGCATCCGCGCGATGCGGGCCTGCGATCCCTTCGCCGCCCGTGCGACCGACTGCTCGAACGCCGCGTAGATGGCCGTCAGGGGCACGAGCTGACCCGGATCCGGGTTCCACGCCCCCGTTACGACGATCTCGGCCTCCGGCGCCGCCGTCCGCAGCTGCTCGAGGATCGAGGCCAGCCGAGCGCCGAGCGCCGCGGCCTCCTTCGGCCCACGAGCACGCGCGCAGGCGACCTTCCCCTTGCACGTGTCCAGCAGCACGGGTAGCCAGTCGTTTCCGTACAGCGTGACGGTGATCGGGTCGACCTCGTTCGGATGCGCCCGCAGGAACGTCAGCGCCGCTTTCAGCTGTGATCCGCGGAACCTGTCGTGCAACGTGATCCGGTCGGTGAACGCCGGACAGCCGCCGCGCACGAAGGTCACGGTCGACTCGCCCGGGCAGCCGTAGTTGACGACCCGGAGCCCCGGCGAGGTCCGTCGTAGACGGGCAGCTACGACATCGACGTAGCCCGTGCCGAAGTCGGACGGACGAGCCCCGGGCTTCAGCTTCGTCGGCTGGATGCCGTACGCGATCGAGTCCCCGAGCGCCAGGTAGTAGCGCTGCGCCACCGTGGCCCCCCGCCCGGCGACGACGAGGGCTGCCGATGCCACGATCAGGCATACGAGGACGAGGCCGCCGAGCCGGCCCCGGAATCCACGCACGGGGTGCATCGAAACCTCCGTCAGGGCCTCGACGATGCCACTTCGTGCGGAGGGTTACAACCGGCTGCTCACGGGCAGACGTCCCCCTCGTCGCGCATCCCTAGGCTGCTTCACGGACGGGCTCGGCAGAGCGCAGCTCTGCGGCCTGCCCCTTCGACCTGCGCGGGATCAGGAACGCGGCCGCCGCTCCCAGCGCGACGACCGCGGCCCCGACGTAGACCGCGTCGCCCATGCCCTGCGCGAACGTGTCCGGCGTCGCGTACCCGCCGGCGTGCGCGAAGACCGAGGCGAGGACCGCCACTCCGAACACCCCGCCCAGCTCACGGATGGCGTTGTTCGCGCCCGAGGCCTGCCCCTCCTCGATCGGGCGCACGGCCGAGAGCACCACGTTCGCCATCGGCGCGAAGAACAGCGCCATCCCGACGCCGGCGACGACGAACGGCACGATCAGCTCCGAGTAGGGCGTGCTCGGGTCGGCGATCGATGCGATCCACGTCAGGGCGACGGCCTGCAGCGCGAGGCCGCTCCCGAGGATCAGCCGCGGGTCGATGCGGTCGGAGAGGGCGCCCGCCACCGGGGCGATGAACATCGGGGCGAGTGTCCAGGGGAGGATCCGCAGGCCGCTGCCCAGCGGGCCGTACCCCTGGATGGTCTGGAAGAACTGCGCGAGCAGGAAGATCGAGCCGAACATCCCGAAGAACATCAGGAACGACGACGCGTTCGAGAGCGCGAACGCGCGGCTCCGGAAGAACCGCATCGGCAGCATCGGCGCCTCTGCGCGCAGCTCCCAGAGAACGAACGCGGCGACGAGGATCGCGCCGGCCGCGAGAGAGCCCACGATCTGGGGGCTGTCCCAGCCCTGGCCGTTCCCGCGCACGAGCCCCCAGACGATCCCGAAGAGACCCGCGCTCACGAGTGCGAGGCCGGGCAGGTCGAATCGGCCGCCCGGACCGTGGCTCTCCTCGAGCCGCCGGAGGGCGAGCGGCACGAGGACGAGCCCGATGGGGACGTTGAGCCAGAAGATCCACTGCCACGCGATGCCCTCGACGACGGCGCCGCCGACGAGCGGCCCGAATGCGATCGCAAGCCCGCCGATGCCGCCCCATGCGCCGAGCGCGAGCCCGCGCTTCTCGGGCGGGACGGCAGCGCTGAGCAGCGTGAGGGTCAGCGGCATCACGATCGCGCCTCCGACGCCCTGCACCGCACGCGCCACGTTGAGCGCCTCGATGCTCGGGGCAACGGCCGCCGCGACGGAGCCGAAGGTGAAGATCGCGAGCCCGATCGCGAACATGCGCCGCCGGCCGAATCTGTCGCCGAGCGCCGCGCCGGTCAGAAGCAGGACCGCGAACGTCAGCGTGTACGCGTTGACCGTCCACTCGAGCTGCTCGAGGGACGCGCCGAGGTCGACGCGGATCACCGGAATCGCCGTCGTGACGACGAGGTTGTCGAGCGAGACCATGAACAGCGCGAGCGACGTGATCGCGAACGTCCAGAGGGTCGAGGTGCGCCGTGTCATCTGGGTCTCCTTTGTTTCGTGATCAATCACTCACATAGATGGCAAAATAAAAGACGCTCAGCTCCGGTCTCCGTCCACGGACGCCGCAGGGTCGGGATCCATCGAGCCCTCGAGCAGCCGCCTCGCCCACGGCTCGCGTGATCCCCAGAGGTCCATCGCGGCGATGACGTTGAGGAGCATCCCCTTCGCGAACCACTGCGCGACGGTCTCGGCGTCGAGACCCGAGACCGTCTCGACGAACAGGTGCAGCGACCCGAAGCCCGAGCGGATCGCCTCGCGCACCTCCGGGTCGTCGGAGGCGGCGTACGCCTGCAGCTGCGCGAGCAACCGGGTCCGGTCGCCCGCCACCATCGCCATGTACGCCTGGCCCATCGCCTCGAGCGCCTCCTCGCCGCGCCGGTCGCCGGCGGCCGCGCGGAAGAGCTCCAGCGTGTCGGCCATGCAGCGCTCGACGGTCGCGACGAAGAGCTTCTTCTTCGTGCCGAAGAGCCGGAAGAGGTACGGCTGCGAGATCCCTGCTGCGCGCGCGATGTCCTCGGTCGACGTGCCATGGAGGCCGCCGTGGGCGAACGCGACGAGCGCCGCCGCGAGCACCGCCTCGCGCCGCTCCTCCGCCGTCTGTCGTGTCGCTGCGTTCATAGTTGTAAGTGATAACTCACAAATACCGGATTGTCAAGTCGCCTCCCCACCCATGTGGTTGTCTTCTCCCGGTGGACGTCCACACGCCACGCACGCTCGACGAGGCGCTCCGGCTCAAGGCCGAGCTGCCCGAGGCCCGCTTCGTCCAGGGCGGCACCGACGTCCTCGTCGAGCTCAACTTCGGCCGCTCGCGGCCCGACGCGCTCGTCAACCTCGGCGAGCTCGTAGAGCTGCGGGGCTGGTCGCGCGACGACGGCGAGCTCCGCCTCGGCGCCGGCCTGACGTACACCGAGGCCATGCGACCCGAGCTCGCGGAGCTCTTCCCCTCGCTCGCGGAGGCGTCGCGCACCGTCGGCTCGCCGCAGATCCGGAACCGTGGCACGATCGGCGGCAACCTCGGGACTGCCTCCCCCGCGGGCGACGCACTACCGCCTCTCCTCGTCGAGCGCGCCCGCGTCGACGTCGCAAGCGTGCGCGGCGTGCGGACCTTGCCGCTCGAGGAGCTCCTGCTCGGCGTCAAGCGCAACGCGCTCGAGACCGACGAGCTCGTCACCGCCGTTCGCCTGAGGCCGAGCGGCGGCCCGCAGACCTTCATGAAGGTCGGCCCTCGGAACGCGATGGTGATCGCGATCTGCTCGCTCGCCGTCGTCGTCGACCCGGAGGCGAGCGAGGTCCGGGCGTCGTTCGGCTCGGCCGCGACCACGGCGAAGCAGGTCACGGTGCCGCTCGCGGACGCGGGGTCGCTGCCCGAGCGCGTCGCCGACGCGGCGAGCCCGATCGACGACGTCCGCGCCACCGCCGCGTACCGCCGTCACGCGCTCCGCGTCCTCGCCGGCCGCGCCGTCGAGAGGTGCCTGCGCTCGTGAGGATCGCGCTGACGGTCAACGGCGAGCGGCGCCAGGCCGACCTCTGGGGCGGCGAAAGCCTGCTCACGATGCTCCGCGACACGCTCGAGCTGCCCGGCTCGAAGAACGCCTGCGAGCAAGGGGAATGCGGCTCGTGCTCGGTGCTCCTCGACGGAGAGCTCGTCTGCTCGTGCCTCGTCCTGGCGGCGCAGGCGGACGGGCACGAGGTCGTCACGGTGGAGGGCCTCGCCGACGGCGACGAGCTGCACCCGGTGCAGCAGGCCTTCGTCGAGGCGGGCGCAGTGCAGTGCGGCTTCTGCACGCCCGGTCTCGTCGTCGCGGTCACCGACCTGCTCGCGCGCGTCCCCGACCCCGACGACGACGAGATCCGCGAGGCGCTCTCCGGGAACCTGTGCCGCTGCACGGGCTACGCGAAGATCTTCGACGCGGTGCACCTCGCCGCGGGGCGCCGATGAGCGTCACGGCGCCACGCACGACCCTGCGCGTCGGGAAGGTCGGCGAGCGGCTGCTGCGCGACGACGCCGTGCCGAAGGTGAAGGGGGAGTTCGACTACTCGAGCGACCTCTCGGCGCCCGGGATGCTCTGGGGAGACACGCTGCGCAGTCCCCACGCACATGCGCGGATCGTGTCGGTCGACTCCTCGAAGGCGCTGTCGGTCGCGGGAGTCCACGCGGTCCTCACCCACGCAGACGTCCCGGGCCGCAAGACGTACGGGCTCGAGTTCCCCGACCAGCCCGTGCTCGCGATCGACCGCGTCCGCTACGTCGGCGAGCCGGTCGCCGTGGTCGCGGCCGACCATCCCGAGCAGGCGCGACAGGCGCTTGCCGCGATCGAGGTCGAGTACGAGCCGCTCGAGCCGGTCGTCGACATGGAGCGCGCGCTCGAGCAGGAGCCGCTCCACCCCGACCGCCCCACGATGGGGCACGGCTACCTCGACGACCCACGGCCGAACGTCGTCCGGCACCTGGTGATCAGGCACGGCGACCCGGACACCGGAGGCGAGGTCGTGGTCCGCGGCGAGTACGAGGTGGGGATCCAGGACCAGGCCTTCCTCGGGCCCGAGTCGGGCCTCGCCGTCCCGGACGGCGAGGGCGGCGTCGACATCCACGTCGCCACGCAGTGGCTCCACGTCGACCGCGACCAGGTAGCGCCGTGCCTCGATCTCCGGCCCGAGCAGGTGCGCGTCCACCTCGCAGGCGTCGGCGGCGCGTTCGGCGGGCGCGAGGACCTCTCGATGCAGATCCACGGGGCGCTGCTCGCGCTCCACACCGGTCGCCCGGTGAAGATGAGCTACGACCGGGAGGAGTCGTTCACCGGCCATGTGCACCGGCACCCGGCGCGCATCCGGTGCGAGCACCGCGCGACGCGCGAGGGTCGCATCACCTGCGTCCGGATGCGGATCCTCCTCGACGGCGGCGCGTACGCGTCGAGCTCGACCGCGGTCGCCTCGAACGCGGCCTCGTTCGCCGTCGGGCCGTATCGCGTCGACAACGCGCTGCTCGAGGCGACGGCGGTCTACACGAACAACCCGCCGTGCGGGGCGATGCGCGGCTTCGGCGCCGTCCAGACCTGCTTCGCGGCCGAGGCGCAGATCGACCGGCTCGCGGCCGAGCTCGGGATCGATCCTGTCGAGCTACGGCTCCTCAACGCGCTCGAGCCGGGCGACACGCTGCCCACCGGTCAGGTCATCACGGGGGCGCTGCCGACCCGCGAGGTGATCCGACGCGCCGCCGCCATCCCGATCCCGGGCGAGGAGGCACTGCCGCGCAATCCGCTGCGGCTGCCGGGGGGCGCCGGCAACACGACGCACGGCGAGGGCGTGCGTCGCGGAGTCGGCTTCGCGCTCGGGTTCAAGAACATCTGCTACTCGGAGGGGTTCGACGACCTCTGCACCGCCCGTGTCGTGCTCCACGCCGACGGCAGCGCGGTCGTCCACTCCGCGGCCGCGGAGGTCGGGCAAGGCGTGACGGGGGTGATCCTCCAGGTCGCGCGGACGGAGCTCGGCACGGACGCCGTGACGCTCGCGCCGTCGGCGACGGCCTCGGTCGGTTCGGCGGGCTCGGCGTCCGCGTCGCGGATGACGTGGATGGCGGCGGGCGCCGTGCGCGACGCGTGCCGCGCCGCCCTCGAGGAGCGGGAGCGCGCCGGCGGCGGCGAGGTGGACGTCGAGCGCGTCTACCGCCACCCGCGCACCACGCCGCTCGACCCCGAGACCGGGCAGATCACCGGCGAGCGCGCACACGTGGCGCTCGCCGTCGCCGCGATGCGCGTCGTCGTCGAGGTCGACGTGGAGCTCGGCCTGACCCGGGTCGTCTGGGTCGGGACTGCGCAGGACGTCGGGCGCGCGGTCAATCCGCTCGCGGTCGAGGGACAGATCGAGGGCGGCACCGCGCAGGGGCTCGGGCTCGCGCTGATGGAGGAGCTCGTCACGCGCGACGGCGCGATCCTCAACGCGAGCTTCACCGACTACCTCATCCCCACCGCGCTCGACATGCCACCCGTCGACATCGAGCTGATCGAGGAGCCCGAGCCGGACGCGCCCTACGGCGCGAAGGGCGTCGGCGAGCCGCCGACGGTCGTCTCCACCTCCGCGATCCTCTCCGCGCTCCGTGACGCGACCGGCCGCGCGCTCACACGCGTGCCCGTCCGGCCGGACGACATCTGTCTCTAGAGTCGCGCGAAGAGCGCCGTGTTGCCAAAAACGGTGTCAGACACCGTTTTTCGTCAAGGCCGCGTGGCGTGCCGATTTGGTGCCGGTCGCTCCACAGGGAGACGCCGGTCAGGCATAACGGAGGAGCGCGGTCGCGACGCGGTCGACCTCGTCCTCGGTCATCGCCGTAGCGAACGGCAGCGCGAGCGCCCGCGCGAACGCCGAGTCGGCGCCGGGGAACGAGCCGCGGTCCCGGTACGCCGCGAGCGTGTTCACCGCATAGGTGCCGATCTGCGCCTCGATCCCTTCCTCGCGGAGCCCCGCGAGCGCCTCGTCCCGACGGTCGAGCGTGACCACGTACGCCTGCCAGCCGTGCCGGTCGCCGTCGCCTGCGCGAGGGACGCCGACGGCGTGCGACAGCCGCTCCTCGTACCAGCGGGCGACGCGCTCGCGTGCCGCGAGAAGCGACTCGAGGCGCTCCAGCTGCGGCACCCCGAGGGCGCAGAGGACGTCCGCGAGCCGGTAGTTCAGACCGGGAGCGGGAATGTCCGTCCTCGTCCCGCCGGCGATGCCGTGGTGGCGGAGCCGCCGAATCGAAGCGGCGAGCTCGGCCTCGTCCGTCGTCACGGCGCCACCCTCGCCCGTCGTCACGATCTTCCGCGGGTGGAACGAGAGGCACGCCATCAGCCCGAGCGCTCCGCACGGCGTCCCGCGGTAGGTCGCGCCGAGCGCGCCGGCCGCGTCCTCGACGAGCGGAACCTCCTGCGGCACCGCGGTCTGGAGCTCCTCCCACTCGACCGGGCGGCCGAACAGGTGGACGGCGAGCACGGCGCGCGTGCGCGGCGTGACCGCCTCCGCGACGAGCTCCGTGCGCACGAGGAACGTCTCCGGATCGACGTCGACGAGCACGGCGCGGCCGCCGCACAGCTCGACCGCATTCGCCGTGGCGGGGAACGTGTACGCGGGGACGATCACCTCGTCGCCCTCGCCGATACCCAACGCGAGCATGGCGAGGTGGAGCGCCGCGGTGCCCGACGAGACCGCAACCGCGTCCGCCGTCCCGACTGCGCGCGCGAGCGCCAGCTCGAACCGCGCGACCCACGGGCCCATGGTCAGCTGGCCGCTTGCGAGCACCTCCGCGACCGCCTCGAGCTCCGCGTCGCCCACGTCGGGGCGCGCGAGCCTGATCGCCTCGCGCGTCACGCCGCCGCGCCGAGCCGCGCGCGATACCACGCGATCGTCCGCTCGAGCCCCTCGTCGAGCTCGACCTCGGCCTCGAACCCGAGCAGCGTGCGCGCCTTCGCGACGTTCGGGATCCGCAGCTCGACGTCCGTGTAGCGCTGCGGGACGAAACGGATCTCCCCCGGGCAGCCGGTGAGACGCTTGATGCGCGTCGCGAGGTCGTAGATCGTGACCGCGGAGCGCGGGTTGCCGATGTTGAAGCTCTCGCCGACCGCGGCCGGATGCTCGAGCGCGAGCAAGACTGCCTCGACCATGTCGTCGACGTAGCACCACGCGCGGATCTGCGAGCCGTCGCCGTGGATCTCGAGGTCGCGACCCGCCAACGCCGCCTCGATGAACGCACGAATCGCGCCCCCGCCGATCTGGCCGGGGCCGTAGATATTGAACGGGCGCACCGAGACCGAGGGCAGCTCGAGCTCGCCGTGGTACGCGTGCGCCATGTGCTCGCCCGCGAGCTTCGACACCGCGTACGTCCAGCGCGCATCGCCGACCGACCCGATCGTCGTGACGTGCGCCTCCTGGACGTTGAACGCGTACTGACCGAAGACCTCGCTGGTCGAGAACTCGACGATCCGCTCCACGGTGTCCTTCGTCGCAAGGGCAGCCTCGAGCGCGTTGTACGTGCCGATCACGTTCACGCGCATCGTCCGCACCGGGCTCGCGAGCACCGTGTCTACGCCGGCAATGCCCGCCGCGTGTACCAGGTGCGTCGCGCCGGCGACGAGCTCGGTCAGCTGCTCGGGATCGAGAACGTCGCCCTCGGCAAACCGGAAGTTCGGATGCGTCTCGAGCTCCGTGCCCGAAAGCGCGTCGCGGTGCAGGTTGTCGATCGCGACCACCTCGTTGTCGTCCACCAGGCGTCGAGCGAGGGTCGTCCCGATGAACCCCGCCCCGCCCGTGATCGCGATGCGCTTGCCCGTCAGCGGCACGCCGGGATGGTAGTCGAGCCCGAGCGCGCGATCCTCGCGCGCTCGTCGCGTCTAGCATCGCGCCGTGTCCGCAGTCCTCTTCGTCGGCGCGGAGCGCGACCAGCGCGCCGCGATCGTGCAGACGCGCGGGCTCGGGCACAGGGTCGTCGCCGTCGACGACGATCCCGACGCACCGGGGCTCGCGCACGCCGACGTCGCCGAGGTGGCCGACATCGACGACCCGGGGGCGATCGAGAGCCTCGCGCGGAGGCACGCCGTCGATGCCGTGCTGACGATCGCGCGCGACCGGGCGGTGCCCGTCGTCGCGGCCGTCGCGGAGCGCCTGGGACGGCCGTCGCTCGGCGCGGACGTGGCGCACCGGTTCACGCACAAGCTCGCGATGCGCCGGACACTTGCCGAGGAAGGGCTGCCGCAGCCCGCGTTCGCCGCAGTCCGAAACCTCGCGGAGGGGAGGGCCGCGATCGACACGGTCGGCCTCCCCGCGGTGCTCAAGCCCGCAGACGCGGAGGGTCAGCGAGGGCTCTTCCGGATCGAGGAGCCGGGCGACCTCGAGTCACACCTCCATGCGGCGCTGGCGGAGTCGCGCTCGCAGGAGGCGCTGCTCGAGCGCCTCGTCGAGGGAACCGAGATGAACGGCGTCGTCGTCGCGCTCCGCGGCACCGCTTCGCTCGTCATGCTCTCCGACCGGCTGCGGCCCGACGTGATCGGCTTCGGCGTCGCGCGTGCGCACGTGCACCCTGCACGGATCCACTCCGACCAGCTCGCGTCCGCAGAGCGGACCGCCGAGCGAGTGGCCACGGTGCTCGGCCTCCGCGACGGCATCGGCGTCGTCCAGCTCGTCGCGACGACGGACGGTGGCGTGTCGGTCCTCGGGGCCGCCGCACGCGTGCCCGGCGGACGCCTCGCCGAGCTCGTGCGCCTCGCGGTGGGCATCGACCTCGTCGAGCTCGCGCTCCGCTTCGCACTTGGCGAGAACGTCGCCGATGTCGACGCCCGGGCTCGCACCTCGGAGCCGACCGCGATCCGGTATCTCACCGCCGCGCCGGGCCAGCTCGTCATGGGCAGCGTGGCGCGGGTCGGGGCGCTCGGCCCCGCGCTGTCGGCCCAGGGGGTCGTCGAGGCGGAGACGTACCTCGCCCCGGGCGACGTGATCCGCCCGCTGCGGACCGCGGCCGACCGCTACGGGCACGTGATCGCGACCGGGCCGACGACCGTCGAGGCGCTCGACAATGCCGACCGCGGGGCAGCACTCGTCAGCGTCGAGGTCGGGTGACGTCGTGGCGTGCGAGTTCACGCTCGAGCACTACCGCGAGCTTCTGCGGGCAGCGCACGAAGGCGGCTACCGCTTCGCGACCTTCGGCGACCCGCCGGAACGCGGCGACGTCCTGCTCCGCCACGACGTCGACCTCTCGCTCGAGGCGGCGCTGGCGATGGCGGAGCTCGAGGCGGAGGAGAACGCGATCACGACGTACCTCCTGATGACACGCTCCGTCTTCTACAACCTCGCGTCGCGCGAGGGCGAGGCCGCGCTCGCACGGCTCCGTGAGCTGGGGCACGGCGTCGGCCTCCACGCCGTCCATCCCCATGTCGACCTCGACGGTCGCTTCGACCGGGTGGTGGCGTGGCACAACCCCGAGCCCGAGTACATGAGGGCGCCGATCGACGGGGCCGTGAACCCGATGGAAGCGCCGTACTTCGATCCTGCGACCTACCGCTCGGACTCGAACCACCGCTGGCGGTCGGGGTGCCCGCACGAGGACCTCCGCGCCGGAGCGTTCCCGTGGCTGCAGGTGCTCGTCCACCCGGAGATCTGGGTCTATCCGGGCTCGACCATGAGCGGGACGATGAACGCGATGCTGGACGCACAGCGCGCCCATCGCCTCGAACTCCTCGCCGGCGACCGGATCGACCTGTCGTGAACGCAGTCCGCCTGCTTGCATTCGTCCCTTGAGCCTGCGGCCGATCACCGTGCTCGTCTCCGCCTCGGGCGCGCCCGGGACGGCTGCGCTCCTCCGCGCGTTCCGCGAGAACGGCGAGCGCGAGGTGCGGCTCGTCGGCACCGATCGCTCGGAGCGCTCGGTCGGCCGCCATCTCTGCGATGCCTTCCACCTCGTGCCCTCGGGCTTCGACCCCGGCTTCGTGGATGCGGTGCTCGACGTCGTGGCTCGCGAGTCGGTGGACGTCGTGCTGCCCCAGTCGTCGTTCGACCTACAGGCGCTGGCAGAGGAGCGAGAGCGGTTCGACATCCCCGTCCTCGTCTCGCCGCCCGACGCGATCCGGCGCTCGAACGACAAGGCGGAGTCCTATGCCCTCCTCCACCGCCTCGGCGTGCCCGCCCCCGCCTTCCGCCGCGTTCGAGGCGCGGCGGGGGTGGATGCGGCGGCGCGGGAGCTCGGCTACCCGGATCGGCCCGTGTGCTTCAAGCCCGTGTTCTCGTCGGGGTCGCGCGGCTTCCGCGTGCTCGACCCGACGGTCGACCGCGCCGACCAGCTCCTGAACGAGCGTCCGGGGTCGGTCGCCATGCGGCTCGAGGAGGCCGTCGAGCTCCTCCCCGACGAGGGCGGGCCGGACCTGCTCGTGATGGAGCTCTCGACGGGCGACGAGCGGACGATCGACGGGATCGCGGACGGGCGACGCGTGGTGCTCGGGCACCCGAAGACGCGCGAGGCGATCCGGGCGGGGCTCGCGATGTACTTCGTCACGCTCGAGGACGAGGGGCTGATGGAGATCGCCGATCGAATCGTCGCCGAGCTCGGGATCGAGTGGTTCTTCAACATCCAGCTCGTCGGCGAGCAGGTGATCGAGGTGAACCCCCGGATCTCGACCGTCGTCGGCCAGGAGAACCTGAACCTCCGCTACCTCGGCGTGAAGCGTGCGCTCGGCGAGATCTCGGACGACGAGCTCGGCGCGCTGCAGAGCCGCGTGAGGCCGGGTCGCAAGGCGCTTCGCTACTTCGACCAGGTGGAGTGGGATTGAGGCCACCGCGGCCGCCGACAGCTGTGGAACGATCGGCACGAAATCGGCACACGTTCGCCCTTGACGAAAATCGGTGTCTGACACCGGGCGCGCCGAGCGGCGCCTGACGGCCCGTGTCCTCGCCGTTCGTGCATCGGGCCCGGCCGCTCCGCGTCGTCCACTGCCCGGTCAACACTGCGGGCGTGCCGTGGACGAACGTCCAGGCGCTCCGACGCCGTGGGATCGACGCGTCGCTCGTCGTCTTCAACCGCTACGCGCTCCACCCCGAGGCCGACCGCTCGCTCGACCTCGGCACGGGCTTCGTCCGCCGCCAGACCAGGCAATGGGCGGCGCTCGCGTCGCTCCTCCCGCGCACCGACGTCTTCCACTTCATGTTCGGGCTGACGCTCGTGCCGCAGTCGCTGCAGTACCCCATCCTCCGCGCTTTCCGGAAGCGCTCGGTGATGCACTACCTCGGGTCGGACATCCGGGGCAAGACGCCCGACCAGCTCGCGGCGGGGAGGAAGGCGGGCGCCGAGGTCGTCGGCAGCTGGGACGCGATCCGCTGGGTGCCCGGGGCCAGGGTGATCCCGCCCGGGATCGATCTCACCGAGATCGCGCCTGTGCCGCCCCGCGAGCGCAAGCGCCCGGTCGTGGTCCACGCGCCGTCGTCGCGGCGGCGGAAGGGGACCGAGCACGTCGTCGCCGCCTGTGAGGGCCTGGACGTCGAGCTGCGGATCGTGGAGGGCGTCCGCCACGACGAGGCCCTCGCGCACTATCGCGAGGCGGACATCGTCGTCGACCAGCTGAACGCGGGGTGGTACGGGATCCTCGCGATCGAGTGCCTCGCGCTCGGCAAGCCGGTGCTCACGTTCCTCCACGACGAGGCCGTGCGGCTGACGGAGGAGAGGTTCGAGACGGAGGTGCCGCTCGTCGCCGTGACGGCCGAGACGCTGCGCGACCGGCTCGCGGAGCTCGTCGAAGCCGGCCCCGCGGAGTGGCGCCGGATCGGGGAGGCGTCCCGCGCGTACGTCGAACGCGTCCACGACGTCGAGCGGGTCGCGGACTCGCTCGTCGAGCTCTACGAGGGGCTTCGCCGGTGAGCGAGGCGACTCCGAGGAGCCTCGGCGGCCAGCTGGGACGGCTCGGGCGCCACTCGCTGATCTACGGGATCGGCGGGCTCGTCTCCCGCATCGTCGCCGTCCTTCTCCTGCCGGTCTACACGCACTACCTCACCCCGGCCGACTACGGGAAGATCGAGACGCTGATCGCGCTCACGACCGTGCTCGGGATCATCCTGCGGGCGGGAATCTCGAGCGCGTTCTTCCGCTTCTACTTCGACGCGACCGACCCCGTGGCGCGCCGCACCGTCCTGCGCACGTCGTTCTGGTTCACGATGGGCGGCGGGACACTCGGCCTCCTGCTCCTGCTCGTGCTCGCCGACCCGATCTCGGAAGGGCTGTTCGGGACGGCGAGCGCCGCGAACCTGGTCCGTGCGGCGGGCGTCGCCCTGTGGGCGACCGTCAACTACGAGCAGCTGACGTCGCTCTTCCGGGTCGAGGAGCGATCGGTCGCGTTCGTGTGCGCCAGCCTCGCGAACGTCTTCCTGACGATCGGCGTCACGCTCATGCTCGTCGTCTGGCTCGACAAGGGAGCGGTCGGCGTGATCGTCGGCAACTTCAGCGGGACGCTGATCGTGTACTTCGCGCTCCTCGGGTTCCGGCGCGAGCAACTGGGGCTCCAGTTCGACCGGGGCCTCCTCCGTCAGATGAACCGCTTCGGGATCCCGCTCGTCCCCACCGCGCTCTTCCTCTGGGTGACGAACTTCAGCGACCGGTTCTTCCTCGTGAAGCTGTCGGACGTCTCGGAGGCGGGCCTCTACTCGGTCGGCGTTCGCGTCGCCTCCGCGATGGTGCTGCTCCTCACGGCGTTCCGGATGGCGTGGCCTGCGTTCGCGTACTCGATCCGTGACGAGGACGAGGCGAAGCGGACGTACGCGTACGTGCTCACGTACATGACCCTCGTCACGGCCTGGGCCGCGCTCGGGCTGACGCTCTTCGCACCCTGGCTGGTCGACCTGCTCGCCGCCTCGCGCTTCGCGGAGTCGTCGCGCGTCGTCGGCCCCCTCTCGTTCGCCGCGGTCGCGTTCGGCGCGTACATCGTCGTCGCGATCGGCGTCGGCCGCATCCGCCGGACGCAGTTCAACTGGGTCGTGACGGGCGCGGCGGCGGTGGTGAACGTCGTGCTCAACCTGACGCTGATCCCGCGCTACGGGATGATGGGCGCCGCGGTCGCGACGGTCGCGGCGTACGTGACGATGGCGATCGGCATGGCGTGGTGGTCGCAGCGCATCTACCCCGTGCCCTACCAGTGGCGCCGCGTCGCCACCGCGGCGTTCGCCGCGGTCGGGCTCGCGGTCCTCGGCAAGGTCGTCGACGTCGGGCTTCCCGGGGCCGTCGCGCTCTGCGCGGTCTACCCGCTCGCTCTCGCGCTGCTCGGCTTCACGAGCCGCGAGGAACGCCAGCGGCTGGGACGGCTCGTCGCGCGGACGCGCTAGAGGAGCGTCTGCTCCAGCAGGAACACGTTGAGGCCGACGATCAGCGTCGCGATCCCGGCCGTCACGATGGTCGTCGCGCGGCGGTTGACGAGCACGCCCATCAGCTCGCGGTCGCGACAGAACCAGAGGAGCGGGATCAGCGCGAAGGGGATGCCGAACGAGAGCGCGACCTGGCTCAGCACGAGCGCGCGGGATGCGTCGACCCCCAGGGCGATGATGATCAGCGCCGGCGCCATCGTGATCGCGCGGCGCAGGAACAGCGGGATCCGCCTGCGGATGAACCCCTGCATGACGACCTGACCGGCGAGCGTCCCGACGCTCGACGACGACAGGCCCGAGGCGAGCAGGGCGACGCCGAAGAGCAGGTTCGCGTGCCCGCCGAGCTGCGTCCCGAGCTGGTCGGCGACCTCCACGAGGTCGTCGCCCACGTCGTCGAGCCCCTGGGCGTGGAACACCGCCGCGGCGATGATCAGCATGCTCATGTTGACGATCCCCGCGATCCCCATCGCGATCATCACGTCGACGAGCTCGAAGCGGAAGATCCTCTGCTTCTCCTCGTCCGACTCGCCCACGACCCGATGCTGCGTCAGCGCCGAGTGCAGGTAGATCACGTGCGGCATGACGGTCGCGCCGAGGATCCCGACCGCGAGCAGCACGCTCTCCGAGCCCTCGAAGCCGGGGATGAAGCCGCGCGCGATGTCGGCCCGGTCCGGGTCGGCGAGGAAGACCTGCGCCGCGAAGGCGACGACGATCACGCCGATGAAGACCGCGATCACCGCCTCGAGACGACGGAACCCGCGCGCCTGGAGCGCGAGGATCGCGAACGCTGCCGCGCTCGTGATCAGCGCCGCCGGGAAGAGCGGGATCCCGAAGAGGATGTTGAGACCGATCGCCGCGCCGATGAACTCGGCGAGGTCGGTCGCCATCGCGATGATCTCCGCCTGGATCCACAGCAGGAAGCTGACCGTCCGGGGGAAGCGCTCGCGGCAGACCTCGGGGAGGTTCATCCCGGTGGCGATCCCGAGCTTGGCGCTCAGGGACTGGATCACCATCCCCATGAGGTTCGCCATGAGGATCACCCAGAGCAGCAGGTAGCCGAACTTGGCCCCGCCGGCCATGTTCGTCGCGAAGTTGCCGGGATCGACGTACGCGACGGAGGCGACGAACGCGGGGCCGAGGAACGGCCAGAGGCCGCGCGCGCCGTGCCGCCTGCCGGCGAGCGACTCCTGCGCCGCCTCGAAGACACGGGCCTCGCCCGGGAGGACGTCGTCGAGCGGATGGACGGGGGCGGCGCGGTCGTGGGGCTGCCGCTGCGGTGCGCCGGGCTCGTCCGGCAGGCGAACGGGGTCCACTAGCCGGCCAGGAGCCCGGTCGCCCACATCGCCGCGATCCCTACGAGATACCCGCCCATCGCCCAGCCGGAGCGTAGGCCGCCGGGCGCAGTGCGCGCGACGTACCGTGCGACCTCGACGACGACCTGGAGCGCGGCACCCGCGGCGATCGCGAAGAAGAGCGGGGCGAGCACGTCGCTCGAGGCGTAGCCGCCGATCCAGGTGCCGAGGATCGCGGGCGCGCCCGCGATCAGCGCGAGCGCTGCGAGCTGCCAGAGCGTGACACGGGCGCGCGTCGCGGGAGCGGCGATGCCGAGGCCCTCGGTGACGTTGTGCACCATGAACCCGACGACGAGGAACGCGCCGAGCTGCAGCTCGCCGGTGGCGAACGACGTGCCGATCGCGAGGCCCTCCCCGAGGTTGTGCACGCCGATCCCGATCGCGACGAGCAGCGCGAGCGCCAGGCCTGTCGCACCGACCCGTCCACCGGACAGGCGCGTCGAGAGGAACGTCATGCCGAGCGCGCTCGCCGCCAGCCCGAGCAGCACGAGCCCCGTGCCGCCGAGCGCCGACGGCACGGCGGCCTGGAGCTCCAGCGCCTCTGCCAGCGCCTCGACGCCCAGGAAGGTGAGGAGCCCGGCGGTCAGCGCCATGAACGCCGCAAGCCAGTGCGCGCCGACGCGACGCAGCGAAGGCAGCCACATGAGGCCGAGCGCAACGGGCACCACCCCGACGAGCAGCCCGATCGCGGCGTAGCCGAGGAACCCGCGTGCGCTCGCGACCGGCGTCTCGACCGCGGCGGCGATCTCGTGCGTCGTCTGGATCCCCGTGGAGCTCGTGATCCCGATCCCGAGCGGCTCTCCGTCGATCCAGTCGTAGGGCACGACGATCGTGCTCGAGCGCAACCGGCCGAGCGTGGCCGGCCCGTCGAGCGAGAACGGGACGATCGCGTCGTCGACGGTGACCAAAGCGATCGTGAGGTCGTCTCGCTGTGGGTTCCTCACCTGGACGCGGATCTCCCCCGGCCGGAGCTGCACACGGCGTACGTCGAACTCGTCGGCGGGAGGCGGCTTTCCGCCGACGAGCTCGACCACCCGGTCGCCCTGCGAGACGACGAGCGCGACCGCGAGCGCCAGCAGCACCACCGGCACGAGCGCCCATGCCCTCCAGCCCACGGCGCTGCGGGCGGCCCGCGCCTCCACTACTCCTCCACCTGGAAGTAGCCCATCCACCCCAGCTCGGTGAACTCCGACTGGTGGGCGTGGAACATGAACGACCCCGTGTGCGCGAAGCGGATCTCGAGTACGCCGCGCTGGCCCTGGCACTGCATCACCGTGTCCGTGTACTCCCAGTGGTCGCCCGTCCCCGTGGGCTGGTAGCGGAAGAACTCGGCGTGCAGGTGGAGCGAGTTGATCAGGTCGAACTCGGTGAGGTTCGCCAGGTACACCCGCACGAGCTCGCCACGGCGGACGCGGATCGGATAGCGCGCGTAGTAGAACGTCCGGCCGTTGACCGTGTAGAAGTTGTTCTCGCCGTCGCCGTCGGTGTCGTAGCCGTTCATCACGAGCACGAGCTCGCGGGCCGGCTCGCGGGGCACCTTCGGATCGACGATGAACGCGCCGTAGAGGCCCTTGTGGATGTGCTTCTTGAGCGGCGTCGCGTGGCAGTGGTAGAGGTGGAAGCCCGCGGGTCGAGCCGGGAACTCGTACGTCAGCTCCTCACCGGCCCCCACGATCTCGAACACGCCGTCCATGTCGGTCGGGTGGATCCCGTGGAAGTGGATCGTGTGCGGGTGCACGCCCGCGTTCACGAAGCGGACGCGGAGCAGGTCGTCCTCCGTCGCGCGGATGACCGGTCCGGGGACCGTCCCGTTGTAGGTCCACGCAGGGAAGAAGACGCCTGGTGCGATCTCGAGCTCCTCGTCGGTCGCGACGAGCGTGTAGTCGCGGACGCGCCCTGCCGAGTGCGGCCGCGCGGGCGGCGGGTAGAGGAGCGCATCGAGGTCGTTCGGCCCGCCGACGGCGGGTGCGCCCTCTCCGATCATCGCCGCGTGGCCGGTCGCCGCGTCACCGAGGTGGGACGACATCGCACGATGCCCCGCATGTGCGTGCCCCGGGTGCGGCGACGCCTCGGCCGACGAACCGTCTAGTGCGAGCTTGACCCCGAGCGGCGCTGCGGCGAGCGGCGCCGTCGCGCAGAGCAGGCGGCGGCGCGTGAGTTTAGCCATGTCTAAACCCTAGCGAAGATTATTAGAGACGTCTAAACCTCGCGGCGGCTCGGCGCCGGTGTTTGGAACCGTCCGCCTGGGGCCATCCCCGACGAAGAGTCCGCAGTCGGCCGAGACGGAAGGGGATGTGACGCGATGATCTGCGAGGTCTGTGGAAACGACTACGACAAGCCGCTCGAGATCACCTATCTCGGCGGGACGTACGTGTTCGACAGCTTCGAGTGCGCGATCCACGCGCTCGCTCCCGTGTGCGGCCACTGCGGGTGCCGCGTGATCGGGCACGGCATCGAGGCGGACGACTCGGTCTTCTGCGGCGCCCATTGCGCCGAGACGGCCGGCGTCACGGGCGTCGCCGACCGCGCATGAGCCCCGGCGGCGACGGCGAGAACGTCCTCGTGCTCGTACTGGACGAGCAACCTGACCTCGCGGCCGTCCGCGGTGCGCTGCGCGGCGCGGAGAGCACGAGCGTCCGGCTCGTCGCGCCGACGCGCTCGACGCCGCTCCACTGGTACGCGACGGACGAGGACGAGGCGCATGCCGAGGCCGACGCCCGCGCCGCCGATGCCGAGCGCGCGATCGCGCCGGTGGCCGACGCCGAAGGCGCGGCGGGCGAGCGTGACCCGGTGCTCGCCGTCGAGGACGCGCTGAGCGAGTTCGCCGCCGACCGGATCCTGGTCGTCGGTGACGAGGATGCCGCCCTGGACGCCTCGCTGCGGCGGTTCGAGCTTCCGGTCCAGCATCTCGGTGAGACGAGCCCCGGCGGCGGGCTCCACGAGACCGGCCGCGCGATCATGAGCGGCCGGAGCCGCGCGACCCCGTACGCCGTGTTCGCCGGCGCGATGCTCGTGCTCGGCACGGTCGTCGCGCTCCTCCTGCTCCTCGCCGCGCTGATCCTCTGGGTCTGACCTACGCCGAGCAGCGCGCCGGAGGCAGGCCGAGGAAGCGCAGCGTCCCGCGGCAGAGCCCGAGCGCCGCGCGCTCACGCGTCGCGGGCCGCGCGAGCGCCCGGTCCTCGGTCGGGTTCGTCATGAAGCCGAGCTCGACCAGGATCACGGGGACGTCGGCCCAGTTGAAGCCTGTGTAGTCGGATCGCTCCTGGATCCCGCGGTCCGGGAAGCCGAGCGCCCGCACGAGCTCGGCCTGGACGAACCGCGCGGCACGGCGGCTCGCGGCGTAGACGTCGTCCGTCCAGCCGCTGCGGAGAGCCGGCGTGAGCGTGTGCGTGCCGCGCGCGCCGCCGGTGGCCGCGCCGTCCGCGTGGACGCGGAGGAAGAGCTTCGCGTGCGCACGGTTCGCGATCCGCGCGCGAGTGACGTTCCCCATGCTCTCGCCGGCCGTCCGCGTCCTCGTCATCACGACGCGGACGCCCGCCCCGCGGAGCAGCTCGCGCAGGCGGAGCGAGACCGCGAGCGTGAGGTCGGGCTCGGGGATCCCGCTGACGACGCCGTGCGTCCCGCCCCCGTCGAGGATCTTGCGCGTCGACGAGCCGGGCCCGATCGGCTCGGTGCGGAGGTTTGCCAGGCGGTCGTGACCCGGGTCGACGACCACGACCGGCCCTTGGGCGCGGGCGGTGCCCGCGAGCACGAGAGCGACGAAGGCGACCGTGGCCGACCGGGCGGCGCTCACCGCGGCGGGACGCGCGAGCGCATCCAAACGTAGGTCAGGAGCACGCCGGGCACGAACAGGCAGGCGGCGGTCGCGATGAAGACCTTCGCGGCGGTCGAGTCGAGGTCGACCAGAAGGCCTGCGACCATGCACAGCCCCGCGAGCACGCAGAGGGCCGCGCCGATCGTCCCCGTCCGCATCGGCTCCAGGCTAGACGCCGCTCACGCGACGATGCGGTACACCTGGAACACCTCGGCGTAGTCGCGGTTCACGTTCGTGCCGTGGACGCGCGCGAGGTTCCAGATGTACTCCTCGTCGGCGTAGCGGCGATGCTGCTGCGAGGCGTAACGGCGGACGGCCGCGACCTTGCGCTGCACGTGCCGCTCCTCGAGGGAGACGTAGGCGCCGTACGAGAAGTCGAAGTTGTTCCAGGGGATCTCGTAGCCGAGGATCGTGGTGCGCTTGAACGCGCGCAAGCCTTCCTGCGCGATCGTCTGGTGGTCCTGGTGGACGTCGTGGTGCGACGGCTGGAACACGACGTCGGGCCGCCACTCGTCCCAGAGCGCGACGAGGAGCTCGAGGATCTCCTGCCGCCGCGAGGGGAAGGTGCGCACGTCGAAGTCGTGGACGGTGAGGCTCCCGTCCGGGATACCCAGCTCGGCCGTCGCCTCGCGCACCTCGCGCGCGAGCGTGTCGGGCGCGAAGCCCTCGGGCAGCGAGCGCGTCGCGATCGAGAACGCGACGTAACGCACGTCGCACCCTGCCTCGACGAGCCGCGCCATCGTGCCGCCGCAGCCGAACTCCCCGTCGTCCGTGTGCGGCGCGAGCACGAGCGCTCGTTCGACACCTGTGAGCACGGCGCGAGTCTAAGCCTCGACCTGCTCGGCGCGAGGCGCCTCGGGCACGGCCGGCGGTGACGGCAGCGCCGCGACGTCCGAGCGCGGCGGCAGGCGCTTCTTCGGCACGCGCGCGCTCAACCCGACGAGCCCCAGCAGCGCCCAGGTCATCGGATCCTCGAAGAAGGACGCGTAGAACAGGCTGTGCACGGCGATCGCGAGCAGCACGATCCCCGTGGCGAGCGCGACCCGCGACGTGAAGCCGTTGCCGAGGCCCCGCAGCGTCGCGAGGAGCGCGGCGGCGACGAGCCAGACGAGCAGCCCGAGGCCCACGATCCCCTCCTCGGCCGCGACCGTCACCGGCGTCGTGTGCGAGGCGACCCGCTTCGGGTCCTTCCCGGTGATCCCGCGCCGGTGCGCGTACTCGCGCGAGAATCCTCCGGCCCCCACCCCCAGGACCGGGTGGTCGAGCGCGATCCGGATCCCCTGGCCGACGAGGTTCGCTCGACCCGACGTGACGCGGTTGACGCCGGAGCGCGACTTGCCGACGAGGTCGTCCCGCAGCTGCGGCACTGCAAACAGCACCGTGCAGGTGACGAGGCCGAGCGCGACGAGGGCGACGAGCGCGCGCCGGCCCCACACGACGGATGCCGCAACGACGATTCCCGCGGCGAGCGCCACGAAGCTCGACTGGGAGAACGAGAGGAGCAGCCCGAACCAGGTGGCGACGACGACCGCGTAGAGCCCGGCGACGCGCCAGCCGCGCACGCCGCCGAGGAGGATCCCGGCAAGCGACGCGAGCACCGCCACGGTCAGGTAGCGCCCGTACACCGACGGGTCCCAGAACACCGAGTTGACGCGGAAGAACGGCGCATACGCGTTGAACACCTTCACGCTCGGGTTCCAGAACACGTCGCGGGTGAGCCACTGGTAGCCGCCGACGGCCGCGTAGACGAGCGCCGTCGCGACGAGTCCGCTCCACAGCCAGGTCAGCCAACGGCCGCGCCATGGCAGCCGCGCGAACCCGACCGCGACGAGGCCGAAGGGAAGGACGAAGGCGGCCAGGAAGATCGCGCCGCGCCTGACGTCGCCGGTCCAGAGCATCGAGAGGCCCGTCCAGCCCACGAACGCCGCGAGCGGCAGCGCGACAGGCCCGAGCTCGCGCGTCCTCGTGTCGCCCTTGACCAGCCCCCATGCGATCGAGAGCGCGAGGCCACCGATCACCGCGTAGAGCGGAAGGAGGAGGTTGACGGTGTCGCTCCCGATGTCGACGGGGATCCGGAGCGGGATGCAGGCGAGCGTCGCGAACGCGAGGAGGTACGGCCACCGGTCGAGCGCCCACGCGAGGACGACGGCGGCGACGAGCCCACCGGCGGCGGCCGCGACGAGCCGCGACGTGCTCACGTCGGGGAGCAGGTAGATCCCGAGCACCCCGAGGCCGGCGCCCCACGCGCACAGGCCGGCGAGCCGCTGCCAGCGCCCCGACGCGAGCAGGAGGGCGGCGAGCCCGCCGGCGCCGACGACGCCGGCCGCCTGGGCGGCGGCGCTCACGGTGCCGCCGCCTCACGCACGAAAACGGCGGCGCGCTTCACGTGCCCGTTGGCCTCGACCCGAAGCGTGTATCGACCGGGCCGGGTCGGCGCCTTCAGCGTGAGCGTGCCCGGCCGCGCGGTTCCGGAGCGCCCGCCGAGACGCCACTCGAGTCGGCGCGCCTGCGAGAGCGCGAGGATCGCGAAGCGGCCTCCGGGGGTCGTCACGACCCGGTCCCGCCCGAGGGCGAGGAAGCGGATCCGCACGATCCGCGAGCCCGAGCGCGGACCGAGGTTCCCGGCGACGTCACGTGCGACCAGCCGAAGGGAGTACACGCCTTCGGGCAGCGGCTCGCCGCCCGCGACGCCGGCCCAGCTCATCGTCCCGCGCGGACGCGTGCCGAGCTTGCGGATCGCGCGAGTCCCCTCGACGTAGAGCTCGACGACGGCCCGCTCGCTCACGCGGTAGCGGATCCGCGCCCGATCGGAGCGCCCGTCCCCGTCCGGGGAGATCACGAGTGGCCTCGCCGTGAAGCTGACGACGCGCGGCGCAGTCACGTCGACCTGGATCGGATTCGGCATCACGATCGTGCGCCGTGCCCGGTCGAGGTGGACCCGCGGCTTGTACGACCCCTCCTCGACGACGTTCCCCGTGCCGTCACGCCCGTCCCAGACGTAGGAGACCGCAGCGCGCCCCTGAGGCCGGCGGCGCGCGAGCTCGCGGACGACGTCGCCTTTCGAGTCGATCACGTCGACCGTCACCCGGTCGGGCTGGCGCAGCCGGAACGTGATCGAGGCGGTGTCCGTCGCGCAGTCGCAGACGGGCGAGAAGATCTTGTCGACACGGGGCCCGACGATCGGGTTGCGTGTGAGCTTCAGCTTCTCGGTGACGACGAAGGCGGCCGAGGTAGCGACGAGGAGGGCCGCGACCAGCGCGGCGGGGGCAACACGTCGGGCCACCGCCGCGATTGTAGAGACGCGCGGCCGCCACTCCGGCGACGTAGGCACACTGGGGGTCGGCCCGGAGGAGCCGACCACGCATGCGCCGCCGACTCCTGCTCATCCTCGCCGCTGTGGTCCTGCTCGTGCTCGGCACGGGGATCGCCGTGCTGCTCACGCGCCAGCCTCCCGGCGGCACGCTCGAGACGAACGTGACGGACGTGACGGTCGTGACGCCGTCGACCACCGCGCCGCAGACGACCCCGAAGCCCCCCAAGCCCAAGCCGCCGCAGACGGAACCCGTCGACCGCCGCTGCTGGACGATGTTCGGCGGCGGCCCGAGACGGACGCTCGCGCGCCCGGGGATCGACCTCGGCGTCCCCGCGCGGAAGCCGATCTGGGCCCGCGGGCTCAAGGGATACATCGAGTACCCGGCGAGCTACTGCGACGGCGTCCTCTACGTGAACACGTTCAAGGGCGACACGTGGGCGATCGAAGCCGCAACGGGCGACGTCCTGTGGCGGAAGCTCAGCGACGCGCCCAAGCCGTCGACGCCGGCGATCGCGGGCGACAAGCTGATCGTCTCGTCGAAGGACGGGACCGTCACGGCCCTGACCCGCAAGAGCGGGAAGGTCGTTTGGCAGCTGCAGACGAATGCAAAGGTGGAGTCCTCGGCCGCCGTCGCGGGCGACACCGCCTACTTCGGCGCCACCGACGGGCGGCTGTTCGCGGTCGACGTCGACACCGGCCACGTGCGCTGGGCGTTCGACACCGGTGGGCGGATCAACGCGAGCCCGTCACTCGCCGAGGGTCGTGTCTGCATCACGACGTACGCGGGCTCGATCTTCTGCCTCCGGCAGCGGAACGGCGAGAAGCTGTGGAGCACGTACGTGAAGCGCGACGCGTTCCGCTACGAGAGCTTCTACGCGAGCGCGTCCACCGACGGCCGGCGCCTCTTCACGATCGCGCGCTCGGGGAAGATCGTCGCGCTGAACGCCACCACCGGCCATGTCATCTGGACGGACAGCGTCAACTCGCTCGGCTACTCGACCCCGGCCGTCGGCACCGACCGGATCTTCGTCGGCGACTTCAACGGCGGCCTGCGCGCGTACCGCAAGACGGACGGGCGGCTCCTGTGGCGCTCGCACGTCGGCGGCCGCATCCTCGGCCCGCCGGTCGTGGTCGGCGACCTCGTGTTCTTCTCCACGCTCGAGACGGAGACGTACGCCGCGCGGGCCTCGGACGGGAAGATCGTCTGGCACTACGGGCTCGGGAAGTACTCGCCGGGGATCGCGACTGAGCGCGCGTACTACTTCTCGCTCAACGGCATGCTCGTCGCGTTTCGGGGGAAGGACGGGCCTCGGTCCGGGCGGGCCTCGGCCGGCTCTGCGCCGAGGACGGCGAGCAAGCAGCGGACCGCCAAGCCCCGTCCGCGCCGGAAGTAGCGATGTTCGACCACGTCGGGATCCGGGTCTCCGACCGCGATGCCAGCAGGCGCTTCTACGAGTGCGTGCTCGAGCCGCTCGGCCATCGGCTGACGCATCCCAGCGAGCACTACGACGAGTGGGACGACTTCGGGATCGCGCAGGCGGACTCGCACCGGCCGGTGACGAGACGGCTGCACGTCGCGTTCGTCGCCGTCTCGACGGACGCGGTCGACGCGTTCTGGCGAGTGGGCACCGCGGCGGGCTACCGAAGCGACGGCGAGCCAGGCCCACGGCCCGTCTACCACGACGGCTACTACGGCGCGTTTCTCCTCGATCCGGACGGGAACAGCGTCGAGGCGGTTCATCACGGCTGGACGCGACGTGGCCCGAACGTCGTCGACCACCTCTGGGTCCGCGTCGGCGACGTCGGCGCGGGCCGCGCGTTCTACGCGACCATCGCACCGGTGCTCGGCCTCCGCGTGCGGGACGGCCGGGAGGGACGCGTGCACGTCGAGGGCGAGGACCGCTCGCTGACGCTGCTCGAGGGGACGCCGACCGAGCACCTCCACATCGCGTTCCACGCGCCCGACGACGCGACGGTGGACGCCTTCCACCGCGCCGCGCTCGACGCCGGATACCGGGACAACGGCGAGCCGGGCGAGCGGATCGAGTACCACGCCGGCTACTACGGCGCGTTCGTCCTCGACCCCGACGGGACGAACGTCGAGGCGGTCTGCCACAACCGGCCCTGACTCACGGGCGCGTCGGGTGCCGCCGCGACCAGAGCGCCGAGCGCTGCACGAGCGCTCCGACACCGCGCCACGCCGCCGTGCGTGCGCGGTACGAGACGACCGGGGCGCGGGCGCGCCCCTTCCGCTCGACCTCGTAGCCGAGCGCGTCGAGCACGCCGCCCGCGACGTCCTCGAAGGCCCGGCGGTCGTCGGGCGCCATCTCCGTGCGCCAGTTGCGCACGCCCTGGCGCGGCGGCTCGTTCAGCCGCTGCTGGTGCGCCTTGCGCGCGGAGTCGGTCCGCCCCACGTAGTCGAGCATCCCGTCCTCGAACTCGAGCCCCGCGAATGCGCAGACCCCGCGCAACACCGCCTCCGGCTCGGCGACGAGCGACTCGTAGCGGAGCTCGAGGTATCGATCCGGCCCGAGCCGCGCGCCGAGGCGGCGTGCCGCGCGGACCTCGGTCACCCACTGGCACGCGAAGCCGCGCGCATCGCGCGGGTGACCCCACCCTTCCGTCATCAGGCCCTCCGGCACCGAGAGGAAGGAAAGCGCGGCGTCTCGCCCGTCGCGGATCAAATGGACGTACCGCGCGTCCGGAAAGAGCCCGTCGAGGAGGCCGAGATGCTGCATGTAGAGCGGCGTCTTGTCGCCCCAGCGCGGCTTGCCCCGCTCGGCCGCGTACGCGGCGAAGACGGCGGCGATCGCCTCACCGGTCGTCATGCCCGCGTGGAGACGCGCTGCGACGGCGTCGAGGGACAGCCCCCACTCGACGAGCGTCGGCAGGCGACGGAGGTCGTCGACGAACGCCGCCGGATCGACCGGCGTCGAGTGGCGGCGAGCGAGCTGGGGCACGAAGTACGACTCGTCCGGGACCGCGAGCGCGGGGTTCCGATCGAGCATCACGCGGAGGAGGGTCGTCCCGGACCGGCGGACGCCGAGCACGACGACTGGCGGGCCGGTCGCAACCACCGGCGCAGTCTAGGGTCAGCGATACTTTCCGAAATGAAGCGAAGCGAACGACGGGCCGACCCGTATCGGGACACGCAGGTGATCGACGAGCGCGCGCCGCGCGTGAACCAGGCAGTCGTCGGCTCGCTGGCGCTCCTCGGAGTGGTCACGGGCTGGTGGTGGCTCTTTGCGCTGCTGGCGCTCCAACTCGCCCTCGGACTGACGCTCGGACGCAGGTGGTGCCTTGCCTGCGTCGCGTACTTCGAGCTCCTCCAGCCACGGTTCGGCGAGGGGCGGCTCGAGGACGCGCGGCCTCCGCGCTTCGCGAACATGGTCGGGCTCGCGGTGCTGGGCACCGCCACGGTCGCCGCGGTCGCGGGGTTCGAGACGGTCGCGGCGGCGCTCGGCGCGCTGGTCGCCGCGCTCGCGCTCCTCGCCGCGGCGACAGGGTTCTGCGCCGGCTGCACGGCGTACAAGATCGGCTACCGGCTGACCGGCAGGAGGTTCGTCTCCTGCCCGCTGCCGCCCGACCCGGCCTAGGACACGTCGGGCGCGGACGCGGCGCTGCGGCCGGCGAGCCAGCGCGCGGCCTGCACGAGGGCGATCGCCGCCGCCAGGGCAGCGCCGGCCATCACGATCAGGTCCGAGCCCGGTGGGTCGAGGAGCTTCACCCCCGAGAGCGTGAGCGTCGCGGCAAGCGCGATCCGCAAGGCGCGGTCCGGGAGCCTCAGCGTGAGCCGGCCGCCGATCAGCACGCCCGGCACCGAGCCGATCAGCAGCCACCCGGTCGCGGACACGTCCACGTGCCCTGCGACGAGCTGCCCGGCGCCGGCGACGGCGAGGAGGACCGCGGCGTGGAAGATGTCGGTGCCGACGATCTTGACCGCCGTGAGCGGGAACGCGATCAACATCACCAGCCCGAAGAGCGTGCCGCTCCCCACCGACGTGAGCCCAACGACGAACCCGCCGACGACGCCCGTCGCGACCGCGATGATGCGGTCCCGGCGCTGGAGGATGAACGGCTTGTCCTCCGGATAGGAGTGGAGGTACGCCTTCACGAGGAACGCGATCCCGCACACCACGAGCGCGATGCCGAGGATCGCCTTCGCCGTGTCTTCGTAGCCGTCGCCGTATTCCTTCTTCAGCCACCACGAGACGGCGACCCCGATGAGCGAGAACGGCGCCGAGCCGACCAGCATCCAGGCGGTCAGCCGGGCATGGACGTGTCCCATCCGCCGGTGCTGCACCGCGCCGAACGACTTGAAGATCGCCCCGTGGACGATGTCCGTGCCGATCGCGATCGACGGCTTGAAGCCGAACACCAGGATGAGCAGCGGGGTCATCAACGAGCCGCCGCCCATGCCGGTGACGCCGACGAGGAGGCCGATGAGGAGCCCGGCGAGGGAGAGCTTCCACTCCATGGACGGCTACGGCAGCGGCGCCGGGTCTTCCTCGCGCTCCGGTGGCGCGGCGAGCAGGACCTCGACGAGCGTGTCGCCGCGGAGGCCGAGCCTGAGGGTCTCGAGCGCGATCACCTCGTCGGGCGGGATGTTCCCGAGGTTGACGTTCGGCCCGAAGTGCTTGACGAACCACGCCTGCGAGGCCTTCGTCGGGGCTTCGAAGAGGACGTCGTCGATCGAGACCTCGTGAGCGATCTCGTCGATCAGCCCCGTGCGCATGTCGCCGTCGGAGCGGAAGATCCCCGCCGTGCCGCCCTCGCGTCCCTCCGTGATCACCTTCCAGGCGCCGGCGGCGAGCTCCTCCTTGATCCACTCGACCCACTGGTAGGGCGCGTAGACGACCTCGGAGTCCTTCGAGCCGACTTCGGAGAGGACGGTGAAGTCGCGGGCGAACTCCGCGATCAGCTCGAGCTTGCGCTCCCGCGGGATCTCGAGCGTGCCGTCGGAGATCTCGACGTGGGAGAAGCGATGCTCGGTCAGCCAGCGCTTGAACTCGACGAGCCGACCGCGGCCGTAGACCGCCTCGAAGAGCGTCCCGCCGCAGACAACGGGCGTCTCGAACGAGCGGTACAGCGCGATCTTCTTCTCGAGGTTGTTCGTGACGTAGCTCGTACCCCAGCCGAACTTCACGATGTCGACGAACTGCCCCGCGGTGTCGAAGAGGCCCTCGATGTCGCGCAGGTTGAGCCCCTTGTCCATGACGTGCGTGATCCCGACCTCGCGGGGCTTCCCCGGACGTGCGGGAACGCCGAGGAAGCCGTCATTGAATTCGGGCATAGAGCTCCTCCAGCTTCGTCCTGGCCCGGTTCTGCACCTCGCGGTAGAGCGAGCCGCCGTGGGCGTCGATGCCGACGATCAGCGGGCCGAAGTCCTTCACGCGGAACTTCCAGAGACACTCGGGCATCAGCTCCTCCCAGGCGACCTCCTCGATCTCCTCGATCTGGGTCGTCTCGAGCGCGGCCGCTCCGCCGACGATCGCGAAGTAGACCATCCC
>DASXAW010000038.1:0-4931 GCA_036406535.1 Gaiella sp. | reverse complement strand
GCTGAGCGTGGCGTCGAGCCAGGAGACGCGCGTCGTCTACGGCGCCGCGGTCGTGCAGGGCGTGGTGCTCGTGACGTTCCCCGCCGCGAGCACGATCTTCACCGACCCGGACGAGTACGACCTCTCGAACACGCAGTACGGCCTGCTCTTCGTCCCGCAGGTCCTGACCGCGATCGCCGCCTCGCTCCTCGGGGCCGCCCTCGCCCGCCGCTTCGGCACGAAGCGGATCTACCTCGCGGGCCTCGCCGCCGGTCTCGTGTCGATGGCGCTCCTCGTTCTCAGCACCCTCGTCGAGGACGACACCGCAGTCGCGTTCCCGGTGCTCCTCGTCGCGACCGCGTTCCTCGGCGTCGGCTTCGGCCTGACCGTCCCGGCGCTCAACACGTTGACCGCGGCCTTCAACCCGGCCCGGGTCGAGTCCTCCGTGCTGGTGCTCAATGCGCTCCTGGGCCTGGGGACGGCGCTCGCGCCTGTGTTCGTCGCGATCTTCGACGGGCTCGGTTTCTGGTGGGGGCTCCCCGTGCTGTCCGGCGCGCTGCTGACGCTGCTGCTCGTCGCGAGCGCGCCGCTGCCGCTGCGGACCGGCGACGAGGCGGTCGGGGCGACCGCCGCATCGACCCGCCGGCAGCGGATCCCGACGCGCTTCTGGATGTATGCGGCGTTCGCCGTCCTGTACGGCATCTGCGAGACGGTCAACGGGAACTGGTCGCAGCTCGACATGACGAGCGAGCTCGGCGCGTCGACCACCGCCGCCGCCGTCGCCTTGACGGCCTTCTGGGGGATGGTCACGGTCGGGAGGATCCTGTTCGCCGCCGTCGAGAGCCGACTCCCGTCCCGCACGACGTACCACCTCCTGCCGTTCGTGCTCGCCGGCACGTTCGCGCTGATCGCGATCCTCCCCGACGGCCGCAGCGGCCTCGGGATCCTCGCCTTCGGCCTTGCGGGTCTCGGCTGCTCCGCCCTTCTGCCCCTCACGATCGGGTTCGGCCAGGAGGAGCTCGCCGGGATCTCGGCGGCGGTGGCGGGCGGCGTGATCGCCTTCTACCAGCTCGGGTACGGCCTCGCGGCGTTCGGCGTCGGCCCGCTCGTCGACGCCGGTGTCGGTCTTTCGACCGTCTACGCGTTCTCCGCGATCATCGCGCTGGGGCTGGGGATGCTCTCGTTCGTCGTGGCTCGGCGGCCTGGCTCCGCGTCGCTGAATCCGCCTCCGGAACCCGCCGGCTGAGCCGCAGACGGAGCCTCGCTCCGCGATTCATCCGATGTGGATGATTGGAGCTGCCGCCGAGCGCGTTAGCGTCGCCCTCGTGGCCGACGCACCCACCAAGGCGGACGTGCTCGTCGTCTTCGGGATCACGGGCGACCTCGCCAGGGTCATGACCTTCCGGTCGCTGTACCGCCTCGAACGGCGCGGCCTGCTGGACTGCCCGATCGTCGGCGTGGCGGTCGACGACTGGTCGGTCGAGCAGCTCGTCCGGCGGGCCCGAGACTCGATCGTCGGCACGGGCGAGCCGCTCGACGAGAAGGTCTTCGAGCGCCTCGCCGGCCGCTTCTCGTACGTCCAGGGCGACTTCGGCGACGACGCGACGTACGCGCGAGTCGCCGATGCGCTCGGCGACGCGAAGACGCCGGTGTTCTACCTCGAGATCCCGCCGTTCCTCTTCGGTCGCGTCGTCTCCGGGCTGGCCGGCGCCGGCCTGACGACGAACGCGCGCGTGGTCGTCGAGAAGCCCTTCGGCCACGACCGCGAGTCGGCGCGTGCGCTCGCAGCGGAGCTGCACCAGTCGATCGACGAGTCTCAGCTCTACCGCATCGACCACTACCTGGGGAAGATGGGTCTCGAGGAGATCCTGTTCCTCCGCTTCGCGAACACGGTCTTCGAGCCGGTCTGGAACCGCGACCACGTCGCATGCGTCCAGATCACGATGGCCGAGGACTTCGGCGTCGAGGATCGCGGCCACTTCTACGACCCGGTCGGCGCGCTGCGCGACGTCGTGGTCAACCACCTGATGCAGGTCGTCGCTGCGACCGCGATGGAGGCGCCCGCCCGCGGCGAGCCAGAGTCGATCAAGGATGCGCAGGCGACGCTCTTCCGCTCCGTCGTCGAGGCCGACCCGGCGCACTACGTACGTGGCCAGTACGACGGCTACCTCTCCATCGACGGCGTCGCCGACGGGTCCGCGACGGAGACGTACGCGGCGCTGCGACTGGAGATCCAGAACTGGCGCTGGTCGGGGGTCCCGTTCTTCATCCGCACGGGCAAGCGGCTGCCGACGACGCAGACGGAGGTCCGGGTCGTCTTCAAGCATCCGCCGAAGCTCGGCTTCGGGATCGAGGCGGCCGAGCCGAACCAGATCGTGGTCAAGCTCGATCCGTCGACCGGGATCCGCCTGGTCGTCGCTGCGCACCGGGCGGACGCCCGCGGCGCCGCGCGGATCGACATCGACATGGAGTTCGCGGACGAGGGCGGCGAAGGGCCGACGCCGTACGAGGTGCTGCTCCACGCCGCGATGGTCGGGGACAGCACGCGCTTCACGCGCCAGGACGCCGTCGAGGAGCAGTGGCGGGTCATGCAGCCGCTGGTCGACGCGCCCCCACCCGTGTACCCCTACGCACCCGCGAGCTGGGGGCCGAAGGAGGCCGAGACGCTCGTCGCAGGCCACGGCGCCTGGCACGGGCCCTGGATCGAGCAGTGAGCGACTCGTCCGAAGCGACGCGACCCGGCGGCGTAGGCTCGACGGAGCCGCCCAGCGGCGCAGGTGCCGGCTCTGCCGGCGCCGGAGCACCACAGAGCGCCGCCGCGCCGTCGCCGTTCCCGCCGATCGCGGACTACGCGTTCCTCTCGAACTGCCACACCGGCGCCCTCGTCGCGGCCGACGGCGCGATCGACTGGCTCTGCGTCCCCGCATTCGACTCGCCGAGCGTCTTCGGCAGCCTCCTCGACCGCCAGGCCGGGTTCTTCCGCCTCGCGCCGTACGGGATCAACCACCCGTCCACGCGGGTGTACGAGCCGGGGACGAACGTGCTCCTCACCACGTGGAAGACGCCCCAGGGCTGGATCGAGGTGCGCGACGCATTGACCATGGGGCCGTACGCCGGCGACGACACCGTCACGCCCCACACCCGCCCGCCCGCCGACGACGACGGCGATCACATGCTCGTTCGCACCGTCCGGTGCATCGAGGGGCGCGTCGAGATCGAGCTCGTCTGCGAGCCGGTCTTCGACTACGGGCGCACCACCGCCGAGTGGACGCTCGCCGGCGACGACCGCCATGCGGCGGACGCCGTCGGCGCCGAGGTGCCGATCCGGCTCCGCTCCGATCTCCTGCTCGGCATCGAGGGCGGTCGAGTTCGCGGACGGCACATGCTCGAGCAGGGCGAGCGGGCGTACTGCTGCCTCACGTGGGCCGAAGGGCTCGCGGCGCCGGAGGACGCCGACGAGGCGGAGGAGCGCATCGTCGCGACGCGGAGGTACTGGCGCGGCTGGCTCGGGCGCGCGCGGATCCCGGACCACCGTTGGCGCGACCCGATCCAGCGCTCGGCGCTCGCGATCAAGGGACTGACGTATATGCCGACCGGCGCCACCGTCGCGGCGCTGACGACGTCGCTGCCCGAGACGCCCGGCGGCGAGCGCAACTGGGACTACCGCTTCACGTGGATGCGCGACACGACCTTCACGCTCCAGGCGCTCCACTGGCTCAACCTCGACTGGGAGGCCGATGAGTTCATGCAGTTCGTCGCCGACCTCGAGGCCAACGAGGACGGGGCCCTGCAGATCATGTACGGGATCGACGGGCGCCGCGACCTGACGGAGTCCACGCTCGACCATCTCTCCGGCTACGCCGGCGCCCGCCCCGTCCGGATCGGGAACGGCGCGTACGACCAGCGGCAGAACGACGTCTTCGGCGCAGTCCTCGACTCGATCCTCCTCCACACGCGGAAGAGCGAGCGCCTCCCGCGCAGCCTCTGGCCGATCGTGCAGGCGCAGGCCGAGTGCGCGACGAAGGTCTGGGAAAGCCCCGACCAGGGCATCTGGGAGGCGCGCGGCGCGCCGCAGCACTACGTGTCCTCGAAGCTCATGTGCTGGGTCGCGCTCGACCGGGCGGCGAAGCTCGCGGAGATGCGGGGTGACGGGAGCCTGCATGCGGAATGGGGCGCAACCGCGGAGGCGATCAAGGCCGACATCCTCGAGAAGGGCGTCAGCGAGCAGGGCGTCCTCAAGCAGCATTACGACACCGACTCGCTCGACGCGTCAGTGCTCCTCGCCGCCATCTTCGACTTCCTCCCCGGCCAGGACGAGCGCATGCGGGCAACCGTCGACGCGATCGCGAACGACCTCACCGAGAACGGCTTCGTCCTTCGCTATCGCACCGACGAGACCGACGACGGGCTCTCCGGCAAGGAGGGCACCTTCCTCATCTGCTCGTTCTGGCTCGTCTCCGCGCTCGCGATCGTCGGCGAGCTCCAGCGGGCGCGCGACCTGATGGAGAAGCTCCTGCGGATCGCCTCGCCGCTCGGTCTCTACGCCGAGGAGTTCGACGCCGAGACCGGTCGGCACCTCGGCAACTTCCCGCAGGCGTTCTCGCATCTCGCGCTGATGGAGGCGGCCGCGCGGATCATGATCCCCGAGCTCCTCGAGCGGCGCTGATGAGCACCGCCCACGTCGCCGGGTCGCGGGTCCGCAGCACGATCCCGGCGCGGCTCGACCGCCTGAGCTGGTCGCCGTTCCACACGCGCATGGTGGCGGGCCTCGGCGCCGCCTGGATTCTCGACGGGCTGCAGATCACCATCGCGAGCTCGGTCACCGGCGTCCTCATCCAGCCGGACACGCTCGACATGACCTCGACCGAGGTCGGCCTGATCGCGTCGGTGTACCTCGTCGGCCAGGTGGTCGGCGCGCTCGTCTTCGGAAGGCTCTCGGACCAGCTGGGCCG
>DASXAW010000037.1:0-14519 GCA_036406535.1 Gaiella sp. | reverse complement strand
TCCAGCGCGCGCTGTGCGAGCGCGCCGTGGCCGATGTCGCGCCGCTTCGGGCCGCGCATGAAGCCCGTCTCCCCGACCGAGTACGGCGGGAAGTTGTAGTGGTGCATGTAGCGGCGCTCCTGCTCGAGCGAGAGGTCGTCGATCCGCTGCTGCTCCTTCGCGGTGCCGAGCGTGCAGAGCGTGAGGATCTGGGTCTGGCCTCGCGTGAAGAGCGCAGAGCCGTGTGTGCGGGGGGCGACGTCGACCTCCGTCGTGATCGGCCGGATCTCCTCCGCGGCGCGACCGTCCGGCCGGCGCTTGTCGACCGCGATCTTCTTGCGGACGAGGTCCTTGTAGATCGCGTCCGCGGCCTTCTTGACGTACGAGCGGGTGACGACGTCCTTCGCGGACGCGTCCTCGCCGTCGCCGCCCGGGAAGGGCAGGCGCAGCTCCTCCTGGATCCGCTCGACGAGGATCTCCCGCTTGCGGGACTTGAGCTCCTTCGAGTCCTGCTCCGCATCCGTCAGCGCGCGGAGCGCGTCCTCGAACTGCTCTCTGACGGCCTGCTCGACCGCGGCAAGCCGCTTCGACTCGAGCAGCGCCTGCAGGCCGTTGCGCACCTGCGTCTCGCGGACGATGTCCTCCTCGCCCGAGTCCATCGAGATCGCCGGGGCGCTGTCGGCGAGGAGCTCCTCGACGATCCCGCCGGCCTCGCGAAGCCCGGCCTCGGCGATCCGCGCGCCGACGGCGTCGCCGTGCCGGTCGGCGAGCTCGGCGTTCAGCTCGACGTCGATCCACTTCGGCTTCCCGACCTCGCGGGCAAGCTCGTCGATCGCGTCGCAGATCCGGACGATCTCGCCGTGGGCGAGCTCGAAGGCCTCGAGCATCGTCTGCTCGGGCACCTGGTCGCCGCCCGCCTCGATCATCGTCAGGGCCTCGCGCGTCCCGACGACCACGAGGTCGAGGGACGAGTCCTCCATCTGCTGGAAGGTCGGGTTGACGACCATCTGCCCGTCGAGCATCGCCACGCGGACCGCGCCGACCGGGCCGAGGAACGGCAGCGGCGAGATCGCGAGCGCGGCCGAGGCGCCGTTGATCGCGAGGATGTCGTGCGGGACGACCATGTCGGCCGACAGCACGGTGCAGATCACCTGCACCTCGTTCTTGAAGCCCTTCGGCCAGAGCGGCCGGATCGGGCGGTCGATCATGCGCGCGGTGAGCGTCGCGCGCTCCGTCGCGCGCCCCTCGCGCTTGAAGAAGCCGCCCGGGATCTTCCCGGCGGCGTACATCCGCTCCTCGACATCGACCGTCAGCGGGAAGAAATCCGCGTCCGGGCGCGCGTCGGGCCGGCCCACCGCCGTCGCGAGGATCATGGTGTCCCCGCTCCGGACGACGACCGCGCCGTCCGCCTGCTTCGCGAGCTTGCCCGTCTCGAAGCGCAGGTCGCTCGCGCCCACGTCGACGGAAACCGTGGCCTGTCGCCCGGCTTGGATCGTGCTCATTCCGTGTCCTCCATCCGTCCTCTTCCGATGTGGCGGAAGGTGGAGGTTTGATGAAGCTCCGCACGGCCCGCGCGAAGCTCGATCAAACGTCCACCTCCCGTCTCGTCCTCTGCCCGGCTCCTACCGCCGGAGCCCGAGCTCCTTGATGAGGGCCCGGTAGCCCTCGAGATCCTTGCGCTGCAGGTAGTCCAGGAACCTGCGACGCCGCCCGACGAGCTTCAGCAGTCCGCGCCGCGAGTAGTGATCCTTGGGGTGCGTCCGCAGATGCTCGGTGAGCTCCTCGATCCGCCGCGTCAGCATCGCGACCTGGACCTCGGTGGAGCCCGTGTCCTGGTCGTTCTTGCCGTGCTTCGTGATCAGGTCCTGCTTCGCTTCCTTGGTGAGGCCCATGGGTCTCCTCTCGTCGATTCGTCTCCGCGATCCCCGCTCGGCGTGAAGGAAGGACACGCACGGCCGCGATCGCGGTCTCGCGCAAGGGTACCAGCGAAAACCCGCATGGCTGCGGGGAATCTCGAGGCTGGACGGCCTAGGCGCGCTCGAGAGCCTTCGCGAGCTCGCGCTTCGACATCTTCGACCGACCGCGGATCCCCGCCTTGCGGGCGCGCCGGTCGAGCTCGTCGCGGCTGAGGTCGCCCAGCGACCCGTTCCGCCGCCTTGACGCCCGGCCGCGGCGACCGTGCGCCTCGACGCTCTCGCGGAGCGCCGCGAGGAGGTCGGCGGGCTCCTCGCCGCGCTCGGGCTCCGTCTCCGCGTGCACGTCCTTGCCCTTCTGCTTCCGGTGGATCACGTCGAGCAGAGCCTCGCGGTACGTGTCCTCGTACTTCTCAGGCTCGAACGGGCCGCGGAAGCGGTCGATCAGGTCGAGCGCCATCGCGAGCTCCTGCTTCGGCACCGTGGCCTTGCGCGGGACGATGCCCTTCGTCGGCCGGATCTCGTCGGCGAAGAACATCTTCTCGAGCACGATCATCCCGTCACGCACGCGGAGGCAGCCGAGCTGCTGCTTGTCGCGCATCACGTACGTCACGATCCCGACGAGGCCCGACTCCTCCATCGCGCGCACGAGCAGCGCGTAGGGCTTCTCGGCCCCCTCGGCGGGTCCGAGGTAGCTGGAGCGCTCGAAGTAGATCGGGTCGACGTCGTCCACGTCGACGAAGTCCTGGATGTCGATCGAGCGGTAGCTCTCGCCGGCTGCGGCCTCGAGGTCCTCGTCCGTGATGTAGACGTACTTGCCCTCCGAGACCTCGTACCCGCGCACGATCTCGTCGTCCGGGATCGGCTTCCCCTCCTTCTTGCAGACCTTGTCGTAGCCGATCCGAGAGTCGTCCTCCTCGTGGAGAAGGTGGAAGCGGACGTCGCGCTCGTCGATCGCGCTGTACATGCGCACCGGCACGTTGACGAGGCCGAACGAGACGGAGCCGGTCCAGATCGCCCTGGGCATGACGGGGTGCTTCCCCTTTTCGGGCGGGTCGTAACGCCCCTCAGCTGCGGCGGGCAGCGGGAAGGCCGGCCGCAGCCGTCTCGTCCGCGAGACTGCGGAGAAGCTCCGGCATGCCGCCTCGCGCGAAGGACGCACACTGGCGTGCCGCGCCGTTCTCCTCGAGCACGCGCCCGATCCCGTCGAGCGCGTCCTCGTCCCCCGCGTCGCGCGCGATCGGCCGGACGCGGCGGGCCGCCTCCCGCACGACGTCGGCGAGCGGGCGCGTCACGTCACCGTCGAGGACCATGGCGCCGGTGCCGTCTCGCGCGGCCCGGAACGACGCCCAGTCGAGGGCCTCGCTCGGAACGGCGAGAGGCACCGGGCCGTCGGCAGCCTCGACGACCAGCGCCCGCACGAGCGCGGCGATGGCCGCGGCGTGCTCGAGCGAGAACTGCGCGTCCATCTCGCGCAGCTCCAGCGTGCCGTGCCGGGGGTGCATGCGCAGATCCCACCAGAGGAAGGTCCCGTCGGGGAGCCCTGCCGCGGTGAGCGTCTCGCCGGCGAGCTCCTCGAGGTCCTCGATGTCGCGCACCGCGCGCGGGACGCACCGGCCGGGGTAGGCGCGCGAGAGGACGTACCGTGCGCTGCAGAGACCCGAGTCGGTGCCGAACCAGAAGGGGCTGTTCGCCGCCAGGCCGACGAGCAGCGGCACGTGCAGGCGCATGGCGTTGAACGCCCGCGTCGCAGCACGCTCGTCGGGGAGGCCGACGTGCACGTGGAGCGCCGACTCGGGCGTGCGTCGCAGCAGACCGCGCAGCTGGTCCGCGACGAGCTCGTAGCGGTGCCCCTCGACGAGCGTCGCCTCGCCGAAGCTGCCGTCCGGATGGAGGCCTGCTCCGAGGAGCGTCGCGCCCGCGGCCGTCGCGGCCGCGCGCAGTCGGGCGAGCGCCTCGACGGCGTCCGCGACCGACGGGCCCGGGGGCGATCGCAGCTCGATCTGCGCGGCGTACGCATCGTGCCCCGCCGCCTGCGGCTCGACGCGCATCGCGTCGAGGACGTCGTCCGTGACAGGCGCGAGCGCGAGCGTCGCCTCGTCGACGAGGAAGAGCTCCTCCTCGATCCCGACCGTGAACTCGGAGCCGAAGGGAAAGCTCATCGACCCTCCAGCGCCGACCGCGCGGCGACCCGCCCGAGGACGAGGGCGGCCGCAAGCCCGCTCGAGTAGCCGCCGGTCGAGATCCCGCCGACGTCGCAGCCCGCCGCGTAGACGCCGGGAGCGACGCGCGCGTCCGTGTTCGCCGCGAGGCCGCCGAGCGTCGTCGTGATGCCCGCGACGACGTCGACGTGCACCCACCCCGGGGTGCGTCGGACCGGCGCCCCGGCGCGCTCGGCGGCCGTCACCATCCCGCCGATCGTACGCCCGCGGATCTGCTTTCCGAGGCGCTCTTCGGCGATCCGGTACGTGGCACGTGCGCCCGGCCGGCGCGCGACCCACTGGACGACGTCGATCTCCGACCACGTCCGGGCCTCGTACTGCTCGCCGGTCGCGTCCTCGACGACGGCATCGTGCGCATAGAGCTGGGCGAGGGAGACGAACTGCGCCTCCGCGATGCGCGCCGGCGGCGCCGGCATGTTCCGGCCGTAGAACTCGTCCATCCCGGCGGTCGTCGACGCCCCGGCCGCCTGCCCGAGCGCGAGGCCGTCTCCGGTGCTCCACGGCGTCGCGCGGAGGAAGAGCGCGTCCGCCTCGGGCGTGATCCGCTCGCGGACGAGATCACTGTTCGCCTGGAACCCGCCCGTCGCGAGGACGACGGGGCCGCGGCCGGGCAGCTCGTGGAGCGGGTCGCCGAGCCGGAGCTCGCCTCCCTGTCGCGCGAGCGCCTCCGTCAGCGAGCGCGTGTCGAATCGGATGCCGGTCGTCCGCGGGTTGCCGGTCGAGCGCTCGACCACGCGTGCGCCCTTCCGCTCGAGCCAGGCGAGGTCGTCGTCGAGGCGCTCGTGGACGAGCCGCTGGAGCTCGACGGCGCCGCCGGGGCACTCGCGAAGGAAGTCGTCGAGCTCCCGGTGACGCCAGATCACGCCGCTCGAGAGGAGCATCGAGCCGCCCGCACGATCGCCCTTCTCGTGGACGACGACGCGTGCCCCGCGCTCGGTTGCCTCGGCCGCGGCGACCAGGCCGGCCAGGCCCGCCCCGGCGACGACGAGGTCGGGCACGCCTCAGACGAGCGAGAAGCCGGGTTTGTGCTCGACGTACTCGATCCGGATGCGATCCGGGCCGCGCAGGAACACGGCGAGCGTATTCGGCGCGTCGACCACGTCCTCGACCTCGAGCCCGCGGGAGCGCGCCTCGCGCTCGATGCGATCCGCGCTGTCGACGAGGAACGCAAGGTGGTTCAGCAGCGGGCGATCGCCCTCGTGCGCGTCGCCGCTCCGGAGCACGACGTGTCGGTCGTCGACGGTGAGCCGGTCGCCGTCGCGCTCCAGGCCGAGCTCTCCGAGGCCGGCGGCGGTGGCATCGGGGTCGGGCACGGTGAGCACGACGTGGTCGAGGTCGGGCGCCGCCGTCGACGGGTCCTCGACGACGCCCAGCGTGACGCCGTCCGGCGCCGCGACGACGACCTCGTCGCCGTTGCCCTGCGGGTCGTATCCCGCCTGCGCGAGCCGTCCGCGTACCTCGTCGAGGCTCGCGACTCGCAGGACGATCCTGTCGAGCACACCGCGGTCGCGTGGGCCGTCCGCGGCGAATAGCGTGAGCTTCCCGCGGCGTGCGTCCCCGCCGACGAGGGTGAACGTGTCGGTGCGGTCGACGACGTGCATCCCGCAGCCGTCCGTCAGGAGGCGGGCGAGCTCGTCGCGCTCGGCGGTCCACAGGGCGACGTGGTCGAACGACGTGACGTCCATTCCCGCCGTTGTACCCGTTCGCGCCAGGGCTACGCGGGACACGGCGACGAAGGGCGACGAACCGACGTCACGATCAGGCGAGAATCGTGGCGTGCGGGGTGCCTCCGGCCTGCGTCTCCTCCGTCTCGCGAACCCGCTCGTGCGCGTGGTGCTCGAGTCGCGTGCACACGCGCTCCTGAGCGGGAGGCTTCTCCTCCTCGCCTACCGCGGACGCCGCTCCGCGCGCGATTTTCGCATCCCGCTGCGTTACGCGAGGACTCCTGACGGAACGCTCGTCGCAGTCGCGGTGCAGCCGGAGCGAAAGCAGTGGTGGCGGACGTTCTCGGGTGGCGCCGACGCGTCCCTCACGCTCCGGCGGCGGCCGGTCGTCGTCCACGGCAAGGTCGTGGACGGCCCCGCGCGGGAGGCGGCGCTTCGGGCGTACGTCGGCCGCTACCCGCGAAGCAGGCGGATGACCCACGACGCAGCGGTCGTCGTCTTCGCGACTCGGGACGGATAATCCCCGCGTGCGCCTCTACGGCGACCTCGCCCCCTGGTTCCATCTGCTCACCGCGCCCGAGGACTACGCGGCGGAGGCCGAGCGCTATCGCAGCCTGATGGTCGGCGCCGTTCCCGACGCGAGCACGCTCCTCGAGCTCGGCTCCGGCGGCGGGAACAACGCGTCTCATCTCAAGGAGCATTTCTCGTGCACGCTCTCGGACGTCTCGCCGCAGATGCTCGCGCTGAGCCGGACCCTCAACCCCGACTGCGAGCACGTCCTCGGTGATATGCGAACGCTGCGGCTGGGGCGCTCGTTCGACGCGGTCTTCGTCCACGACGCCGTCGCGTACATGGCCACGGAGGACGATCTTCGCGACTGTCTCGGCACCGCGTACGCCCACACCCGGCCGGGCGGCGTCGCGCTGTTCGTCCCCGACTACACACGCGAGACGTTCGAGGCGAGGACGTCGCACGGCGGTCACGACGGAGCCGACGGCAGCTCGCTCCGCTACCTCGAGTGGGTCACGGACCCGGATCCAGGCGACACGAGCTACGAGGTCGACTACGCCGTCCTCGTGCGCGAGCCGGGCCAGGAGCCGCGGGTCGTCCACGACCATCACGTCGAGGGCCTCTTCCCGGAGCACACGTGGCTGTACGTCTTGGAGCAGGTCGGCTTCGAGCCGACGGTCGCGCGCGGCACGGCCGACCCGGACGACGACACCTCGCAGACCGCCTTCGTCACCCGCAGACCGGCCTGAGGGCGCTCCTCGGCGGGCGCGCTCAGACCGGCCGGACGGCCGCCCGCGTCGCCTCGACGTCCTCCGCGATCTGTGCGACGAGCGCGGCCTCGGAGTCGAAGACCGCCTCGTCGCGGAGCCGCTGCCAGAGCTCGACGACGAGCCGCTTGCCGTAGAGATCGGCCTCGAAGTCGAGCAGGAACGGCTCGATCCGCCGCTCCGTCCCGCCGTAGTGCGGGTTCGTGCCGATCGAGACCGCCGCGCGGTGGCCGAGCGCCTCGCCCGCGTAGATGCCGTACTGCGGGCACACGAGCTGCGGGTCCATCGCGATGTTCGCGGTCGGGTAGCCGAGCGTCCCGCCGCGCTGGTCGCCGGCGACGACCATCCCGTCGAGCTCGAAGGGCCGGCCGAGCATCGCCGCGGCCGTCGCAAGGTCGCCGGCACGGACGGCGTCGCGGATCGCGCTCGACGAGACGCCTTCGACCTCCTCGACCTCGAGCACCCTGAGACCCAGCTCGCGAAGCGTGTCGACGCTGCCGGCCCGCTTGTTGCCGAACCGGAAGTCCGCACCGACCGCGACGGCCTCGGCGCCGATCGAGCGGAGGTACCTGTCGACGAACTCCTCGGGCCCGAGACGCATGAACTCGGGCGTGAACGACGCGACGAGGGTGTCCGCGATTCCCGCCTCCGCGAGCAGCTCGAGGCGTCGCTCCAACGTCGCGAGGAGCTCGACGCGGTTCCCGAGCACGATGCGCGGATGCGGGTCGAGCGTGATCACGGTGGGCTCGAGCCCCGACTCGACCGCCGTTCGAAGCACCGACCGGTGCCCCCTGTGCACCCCGTCGAACGTGCCGATGGCGACGGCGCGCGGCTGTCGCTCGACCTGTGAGGGTGCGTGGGCGATCCTCATCGGGCGGGGAAGTCTCGCACCGCAGCGAGGCGCGGGAGCGCGTCCTCGAGCGGCACGACGCGCGCCTCGTCGGATTCCTCCACCCGGAACGGGCCGATCTCAGTGCGCCGGAGGCTGGCGCAGTGGCCTCCGAGCGCGTCGGCCAGCGAGCGGACGTACGTTCCCGAGCCCACGTGGAGGTCGAGCCGAGCGACGCCGTCCTCGTAGGCCAGGAGGTCGAGCCGGTGCACGTGCATCACGCGGGTCGGCATCGCGACGTCCACGCCCTCTCGGTGGAGGCGGTACGCGCGCGTTCCGTCGATCTTGACGGCCGACGCCGCCGGAATCGCTAGCTCGACCGCGCCGCGGAGCCCGTCGAGCGCCCGCTCGAGCTCGTCGTGGGACGGCGGCTCGTGCGGTTCGAGCCCCTCGCCCTCGGGATCCCCGGTCGTCGTGCGCACGCGAAGGTCGACATCGGTGAGGTAGCGCTTGTCGAGCTTCATGAATCGATCCTGGAGCGACGTCGCGCGACCCGAGAGGAGGATCAGGAGGCCTGTCGCGAACGGATCGAGCGTCCCCGCGTGCCCTGTCTTCGCCCCGGTGCGCGAGCGCACGCGGGCGACGATCGCGAACGACGAGGGGCCTGCCGGCTTGTCCGCGAGGATAACGCCGGTCGGCTCGAGCCCCTTTGGGATCGGCATGAGCTAGGTCGCGCCGTCGCCGTCGGCGGCGGTGAACGCGCCGACGATGCGCTCCGTGATCTCGTCCATCGGAAGGTCCGTCGAGAACCCGGCTGCCCTGCGGTGGCCGCCGCCGCCGAAGCTTCGGGCGATCGCGGAGACGTCGACGCCGTCCGGATGGGAGCGAAGCGATCCCTTGCGACGCGTCGGCGCGCCGACCGGAAGCTCGCGCACGAGCGCGACGAGCTCGGCGCCGTCGACCGCGCGGAGATGGTCGATGATTCCCTCCGAGTACGGCTCGTCGGCCCCCGCGGCCTCGAAATCCTCGCGTCGCAGCTCCGAGACGACGACCCGCCCACCGGCGAGCTCGGTCGCGTGCTCGAGCGCGCGGGCCAGGAGCTTGAGCTTCGGGAACGGCGTCGACTCGTAGACCTCGACGAAGATCTTCCCGACGTCGGCGCCGTCCTCGACAAGCTCCGCGGCCAGCCGGAGCGCCTTCGGGGTCGTGTTCGAGTACTGGAACCGCCCCGTGTCGGTGACGATGGCGGTGTAGAGCGCCTCCGCGAGCTCGGGCGTCCGGACGACGCCGAGCGCGTCGAAGACGTCTGCGAGCACCTCGGCGGTCGACGATGCCTCCTCGACGACGAGGTCGACGTCGCCGAAGCGCGTGTTGTCGTGGTGGTGGTCGACGTTGACCGTGGTCGATGCCGACTCGACGAGCGCCGGCTCGACGATCCGGCTCTCCTGCGCGCAGTCGACGGCGACGAGCACCCGGTCGGCGACGTCCGCCGGTGCGGTGCGCACCAGGCCGCGCTCGGCGAGCCGCAGGAACGCGTACTCGCCCGGCAGCGGCTGCTCCCCGCCGAGCACCATCACGGAGTCCTTGCCCAGGGAGACGAGTGCGAGATGCGTCGCGAGGAGCGATCCGAGCGCGTCGCCGTCGGGGTTGTCGTGCGACGTGACGACGAAGCGCTCACCTGTCCGTAGCGCCGCGACGACCGCGTCCATGTCACTCCGGGGCATCGTCGTCTCCGTCGGGCGGCGCGAGCTCGTCGATCAGCTGGGTCATGCGGACGCCGTGCTCGACCGCGCGATCGTAGACGAACTCCAGGTGCGGCGTCCGGCGTAGGCCGAGCTCCTTTCCGATCCGGCCCTGCAGGACGCCGGCGGCCCCTTCGAGCGCCCGGAGCGTCTTCTTCCGCTGGCCTTCTCCGCCGAAGACGCTGACCCACACCTTCGCGTGGTCGAGGTCGCTCGTCGTATCGACGGCGGTCACCGTGACGAAGCCGATGCGTGGGTCCTTGAGCGTCGGAATCGCCTCGGAGAGCACCTGCTTGATCGCCTCGTCGACGCGTCGCATCCGGCCGCTCATCGGTCGTCGTCCTCGAGGTGGACGAGTTCACGTTCGCGCGCGCCGAGCTCGAACGCCTGCCCGGAGAGCCAGCGTTCGGCCTCGTCGAGGAGGCGCGTCGCGTCCCGTGCGTCGCGCGTCACACAGGCGAGCGTGAGCTGCGCCCGCTGCCACACGTCGTGGTGGTCGACCTCCGCGATCGAGCACCCGACCCGGTTCGCGAGCTGCTGCTTCACCGAGCGCAGGTGCATCCGCTTCTCCTTGAGAGAATGGCTCTCCGGGAAGTGGAGCTCGAACGAGAGGATGCCGACGTAACCGGTGGACATGTTCGGATTCCGTGGGCGTCCGCCGGGAGGAACGGAACGCGCCCTACCGTAGTCGAAATCGTGCGCCGCTCCGCTCCGCTCGTGATCGCGCTCCTGTGCGCTCTGCTCGCCTCGTCGTCGGCCTCCGCAGGTGGGAAGCGGACGGTGCTCAACTACGGCGATTCCCTCGCCGTCGGCACCCAGCTCTTCCTCGACCGGTATCTGGGAGGCTGGCACGTTCGCTCCGACACGGAGATCAGCAAGCACGCCGCCGACGTCCCCGGAGCGCTGCGGAGCTTCGGCTCGGCCCTCCCGCGCGTGATCGTCGTCAGCGCGGGCACGAACGACGATCCGGGCACCGTGTCGCGTTTCGCGCGCACCGTCCGCGAGGCGGTGGCCGTCGCGGGAAGCTCCCGGTGCGTGATCTGGGCGACGATCGTGCGGCCGCCGTACGCCGGTGTCTCGTACTCGGGCTACAACCGGGCGCTCACCACGATCGCCGGCCACCATCGGACCCTCCACGTGCTCGACTGGGCGGCGATGGCGCGAGCGCACCCGAACTGGTTCGGCTCCGACGGCGTCCATCCGTCGATGACCGGCTACCAGGCGCGGGCGGCCGCGACGGCGCGGCTGATCCGCACCGCCTGCTGAGACGGGCTACTCCGCCGCCGCGCCGGTGGGCGCGAGCTCGGTGCGCTCGACCTCGCGTGTCTCGAAGACCTCGAGGACGTCGCCTTCCTTCACGTCGTTGAAGCCGTCGAGCAAGATCCCGCACTCGAAGCCCTCCGTGACCTCGCGCGCGTCCTCCTTGAAACGCTTGAGCTGCGCGATCGACGTGTCCTGGACGACCGTGCCGTCCCGGACGACGCGGACGTGCGCGCCGCGGCGGACGAGGCCGTTCGTGACCATGCAACCCGCGATCGTGCCGAGCCGCGAGACCTTGAACAGCGCGCGTACCTCGGCCTCGCCGAGGACTTCCTCGGTGGTGACCGGGGAGAGCATCCCGACGAGCGCCTGCTCGATGTCCTCGGTGAGCTTGTAGATCACGCGATACGTGCGGATGTCGACGCTCTCGCGCTCGGCGAGCTGCCTCGCCTCGGCGCTCGGCCGGACGTTGAAGCCGATCACGAGCGCGTTCGACGCCGACGCGAGGTTGACGTCGTTCTCGGTGATCCCCCCGACGCCGGTGTGGATCACGTTCACGCGCACCTCCGGGTGCTGAATCTTTCCGAGCTCGCCGACGAGCGCCTCGACGGAGCCCTGCACGTCGCCCTTGAGGACGATGTTGAGCTCCTGCACCGCGCCTGCCTGCATCTGCTCGAAGAGCGTCTCGAGCGAGAGGCCGCCGGTCGCCGAGCGCTGCGCGAGCTGCTCGCGGCGGAGGCGCTCGGAGCGCTTCTCGGCGAGGTCCTTCGCCTGCCGCTCGTGCTCGACGACGCGGGAGAGCTCGCCGGCCGAGGGCGGATGGTCGAAGCCGAGGATCTCGACCGGCTCGCCGGGCCCCGCCTCCTTCACGCGCTCGCCGCGGTAGTCGTAGAGGGCGCGGACCTTGCCCGCCGCGTCGCCGGCGACGATCGCGTCCCCGACCCGGAGGGTGCCGCGCTGGACGAGCATCGTCGCCACCGGCCCGCGGCCGACGTCGAGGCGCGACTCGATGATCGGGCCCGACGCGTCCGCCTTCGCGTTCGCGCGGAGGTCGAGCTCGGCGTCGGCGACGAGCAGGATCTTCTCCAGGAGCTCGTCGAGGCCGGTCTGCTGCTTCGCGGAGACCGCGGCGAACTGCGTCGTCCCGCCCCAGTCCTCGGGCTGCAGGCCCTCGGAGGCGAGCTCGGTCTTCACGCGGTCGGCATTCGCGTCCGCGATGTCGATCTTGTTTATCGCCACGACGATCGGCACCTCGGCCGCGCGCGCGTGGCTGATCGACTCCTTCGTCTGCGGCATCACGCCGTCGTCGGCGGCGACGACGAGAACGGCGATGTCGGTCACCTTCGCGCCGCGGGCGCGCATCGCGGTGAACGCCTCGTGGCCCGGTGTGTCCAGGAACGTCAGCTTCCGCCCGTCGACCTCGGCCTGGTACGCGCCGATGTGCTGCGTGATCCCGCCGGCCTCCGTGTCGACGACCGACGTCGAGCGGATCGCGTCGAGCAGCGTCGTCTTGCCGTGGTCGACGTGGCCCATGATCGTGACGACCGGCGGCCGCGCCGTGAGGTCGGCCTCGACGTCCTCCACGATCTCGGGCTCCTCGTCGTCGGCGGCATGCTTGATCGTGACCTCGCGGCCCACCTCTGCCGCGATCAGCTCGACCTCTTCGTCGGAGAGGGACTGGGTCGCGGTGCGCATCTGGCCGAGGCCCATGAGGATCTTGATGATCTGGGACATCGGCACGCCGAGCGCGCCGGAGAGGTCCTTGACGGTGACGCCGGACTCGACGGTGACGGGGCCGGTCGGCGCCGCAGGCGCCTGCTGCCGCGGCGGCGCCTGCTGCGAGCGGTCGCGCGCGGCGCGCGCGTCGCGCCCACGCGCAGCCCCGCCCTCGATCACGACACGACGACGCCTGCCCGCGGCGCCGCCGCCGCGAGGGCGGATCGGGCGGTTCGGTCTGTTCGGTCCGTCAGCCATGCGACCCCTCAGTGTAGAGACGCGCGAGATCCGGCTCGACACGGAGCGGGGACCCGAGCGCACGAGGGAACGCGCCACGGTGCAGCGCCTGCTCGAAGCACGCGCCGTCGGGGCACGTGTACGCGCCGCGGCCGGCCGCCGCCCTGCCCTCGCTCAGCACGCCCTCGACCTCCGTGAACCGCACGAGCTCCTGCTTCGGCGCACGCCGGCCGCACCCCACACACGTCCTGACAGGCGCCGTGCGCTCACGCGTCGTCGCGAGCCTCCTCGGCGCCCCCGCCGGCGGTCGTCTCCTCGGCGACCTCCTCCGCGAGAGCGGTCTCGACCGCGTCGACGATGACCTCTTCCGCGGCCTCTGCCTCGTCGGCCGTGAGCTCACCCGACGCGAGCGCGTCCTCGACCTCCTCGACCGCAGCCTCGGCGACCGCGACCTCGGTCGCGACGCCCCCGCCGGCCTCCGACTCGAGCTCCTCGTCGGAGCCCTCGACGGTCCCGTCGGAGAGCGGCACGGCAGCGCCGCGTGCGGCGGCCGTCGGGTCCTCGGCGAGCGCCTGGTGAGCGGGCACGCCGCAGTAGCGCGAGCCCGGAAGCGCCGCATTCGGGCACCGCTTCCCGTTGGAGAGGAGCGCGGCGCAGCGACCAGAGAAGTCGCCGTCGCCCTCGTCCTCGCCCGCGAACGCGGCATCCGCCTCCTGCTGGGCGAACTCGGTGTCGGACTTGATGTCGACTTTCCAGCCGGTGAGGCGCGCGGCGAGGCGGGCGTTGAGGCCCTCCTTGCCGATCGCGAGCGCGAGCTGGTCGTCGGGCACGACGACCGTCGCGTCGCGGCTCTCGTCGTCGATGTAGACCTCCCGGACGCGGGCCGGGGAGAGCGCCTTGGCGACGAACCGCGCAGGCTCGGTGTTCCACGGGATGATGTCGATCTTCTCGCCGCGGAGCTCCGAGACGACCATCCGGACGCGCGACCCTCGCGGGCCGACGCATGCGCCGACAGGGTCGACGCCCTGCACGTGCGACTCGACCGCGATCTTCGAGCGGTAGCCCGGCTCGCGGGCGACGCCGCGGATCTCGACGAGGCCGTCGGCGATCTCGGGCACCTCGAGCTCGAAGAGCGCCTCGATCAGCTGCGGCGCGCGGCGCGAGAGGATCACCTGCGGCCCCTTCGTGCCCGAGCGAACCTCGATGATCACGGCCTTGGTCCGCGACCCCTGCTCGTAGCGCTCGCCGTCGACCTGCTCGCTGCGCGGTAGGAGCGCCTCGACCTTGCCGAGGTCGACGAGCACGTTGTTCCGGTCGCCGGCCTGCTGCACGATGCCCGTGACGACCTCGCCCTGGCGGTCGACGTACTCCTCGTACATGATCGCGCGCTCCGCCTCGCGGATGCGCTGCTGGATGACCTGCTTCGCGGTCATGGCGGCGATGCGGCCGAAGTCGTCCGGCGTCGCGTCGGTGCGGTCGATCAGGTCGTCCGGGACCTGCTCCCAGTCTAGGTCGAGCTCGTCGTCGACGACCAGCGTGTGTTGCTTCTCGCCCGTCTCCTCCTCGATGCGCTCGAGCTCCTGGATCCGGGCCTCGCGCGCCTCGTCGAGGAGTACCGTCTCGATGTCGCCCGGGATCTCGATCCCGTACACGCGGAACTCGCCGTCACCGTCGAGCTTC